>DASVLY010000187.1:0-9226 GCA_036384635.1 Noviherbaspirillum sp.
GGCCTGGGGCGGAATCGAACCACCGACACAAGGATTTTCAATCCTCTGCTCTACCGACTGAGCTACCAGGCCAAGGCCGACGATTATAGCAAGGCTGTTGAAATATACAAGGGCTTTCATGCAATCAAGTATTCATACAGCCGCTATAATGAACTAAACCATTCGCTTTCCATCTCTTTCGAATCTCCGCTATATGCAATTCCAAAGCAATATTTGCGTGATTGGCAATGGCGCCATCGGCAAGGCCGCCGCGCTTGGGCTGGCCCGTGCAGGGTTTAACGTTACCTTGGTGAGCCCGGAGGCCAGCCCGTCCAGCGACACCGTGAATGCGTCATGGGATGTACGCGTATATGCGTTAAATCATATAGCGCACGGCTTGCTGTCGTCGATGAAAGTGTGGGAGGCGCTGAATGCTTCCCGCGTGGCGCCGGTCGACGCGATGGACATCAAGGGTGACGGCGCGCAGGCCGGCCACCTCGCATTCGACGCGTACAGCGCACGCGCGGGCGCTCTGGCATGGATCGTCGAAGACCGGAATCTGAATGCGGCGCTGGATGCAGCGCTGAAGTTTGCTCCGAACCTGAGGAGCCTGAGCGGACGTGCGCTGCAACTGAGCAGCGGAGCCGACGCGGCGCAGGTTCGCCTTGATAATGACGAAGTGATCGAAGCCGAGCTGGTGGTCGGGGCTGACGGCGCGCAATCATGGGTGCGTGGCCAGTGCGATATCGGCATCGATTACCGTTCCTACGGTCAACGCGCAATCGTCAGCAATTTCGAATGCGACCGGCCGCACCACGGCATTGCCCATCAATGGTTCACCTCTGCTGACGGCATCATCGCGCTGCTGCCACTGCCCGGACAGCGGGTGTCGCTGGTATGGTCGGCGCCGGAACCGCTGGCCGAAGTGCTGCTGCGCGAAGCGCCGGCGCAACTGGCGCAACGTCTGTCGGCGCTGCCCGGTCATCAGTTGGGGCATTTGCATGCGTTGCAACCGGAATTGGTCAAGGCATTTCCACTGACCTTCCTGCGCGCGCATTCCCTTGTCGCCCCGCGCGTTGCACTGGTGGGCGACGCCGCGCACGTGGTGCATCCGCTTGCCGGGCATGGAATGAACCTGGGTTTCGGCGATGTGGATGGTCTGATCAAGACAATCGTCGGGCGCGAAGCGCATCGCGACTGCGGCGACGAGCGCGTGCTCGCGCGCTATGCGCGTTCCCGCAAGGAGGATATCCTGCTGATGCAACTGGCCACGGATGGCTTGGAACGTCTGTTTTCTGCTGATTTCGAGCCCTTGCGCATTGCACGCAACATCGGATTGAACCTGATTGATAAATTGCCTGTCATAAAAAGAAAGCTGATCTCCCATGCGATGGGAAGACAGTTTTAAATTTCCTGGAGAAAATCAACACTATGAAAAAAATGCTCAAATTTGCTGCCGTCTTGCTGTCGGCGCTCGTCGCCGCCACTGCATTTGCCGAATCCGCGCAAGAGGCCGCAATCAGGAAAACGATCGAGCCGCGCCTGGGGGAGGGCGTCAAGGTCGATTCCGTCATCAAGACACCCTATGGCGGGCTGTATGAGGTGCGGGCCGGCGGCGATATTTTCTATACCGATGCGAAGGCCGACTATCTGTTCATCGGGCGTGTGATCGATGCCAAAACCTCGGTGGATTACACCCGCGCGCGGGTGGATGAAATCAACAAGATCAAGTTTTCCGATTTGCCGCTGGACTCCGCAGTGAAGGTGGTGAAAGGCAACGGCAAGCGCGTGATCGCGGTGTTCGAGGATCCGAACTGCGGCTACTGCAAGCGCTTCCGCCACACCTTGAGCGAGATGGACAATGTGACCGTTTACACCTTCCTGTACAACATTTTGTCGCCCGATTCTGCAACGAAATCGCGCGATATCTGGTGCTCTGCCGACCGCGCAAAAGCCTGGGATGACTGGATGCTGAATGGCAAAGCCGCAAACGCTGCGCCGGCCAACTGCACTGCGCCGAACGACAAGGTCTTGGCGCTCGGGCAGAAAATGCATATCACGGGCACACCGACCATTTTCTTTGCCGACGGCACACGCATCCCCGGAGCGGTCGATGCGAAGACGCTGGAAAACAAGTTCGCTTCAATCAAGTAAATTCCAGTCCCCGCATCAACAAAAATGACGCGACACCGATACAAGGGGTCGCGTCATTTTCATTTGCGCAAGCAACAAAATTATCGCTGATGCTGATATCAGTGCGGTTCTTGTTGCAATTGAATGAATTCTCTCCAATCCCGGTACACTATGCTTTTGCACTTTCGCAACTTGTCCCGGCATGAATACACATTTTCTGAACAAACGCCTCGCGCATCTGCTTGGTTTCGCAGGGCTGATTCCTTTTGTCGTGCTGTCGCTGGCCTGCTGGATCGTTCACCCGGACTGGCTCGGTGTCTTCATCAAGGGCCAGCTCGCTTACAGCATCGTGACGCTGTCCTTTCTTGGCGGCGCACATTGGGGCGCGATCCTGGTGGCCGGCGACTTGTCGGTAAAACAAACAAAGCGCGCGTTCGCATGGAGTGTAATGCCCGCGCTGATCGGATGGTTTGCAACGATGGCGGGCGGATTCGGCTTTGCAATGCTGATTGCGGGCTTTATTGGCGCCTATCAGATCGATAAGCGCCTGTTCGTCTGGTACCGCATGCCGCAATGGTTGATTCATTTGCGCTTTAACCTGACTTGCGTCGTGGTGGCCGCATTGGCGCTTACCGTCATCGCCGCAAACGTCAGAGGTTAAACTCAACCCGATTTATTTTGGAACGCCCTGAATGAAAAACGCGATTCATTACACTATCCATCCGAAAGATTTGGCCGCCCACCTGCTCGAAGTCACGCTTACTGTCGAGACGCCGGACCCTGACGGTCAACTGTTCGCGTTGCCGGCATGGATTCCCGGAAGCTACATGATCCGCGAATTCGCACGCAACATTGTGCAGATTCGCGCCGAGTCCGACGGCCGCAAGATCGCGCTCAGGAAGCTTGACAAGCACACTTGGCAGGCCGCTCCCTGCTCGCACCGCCTGACATTGACGTATGACGTATATGCATGGGATCTGTCGGTGCGTGCCGCTCACCTCGACCAGACGCATGCATTCTTTAACGGCACCAGCGTTTTCCTCTGCGTGCAAGGGCAGGAAAACCTGCCGCACGTCGTCGATATCCGCCGTCCTGACGACGAGGCCTGCAAGGCTTGGCGCGTAGCCACCGCACTGCCGGAACTGAAAGCCAAACGTTACGGATTCGGCACCTACATTGCCGAAAACTATGACGAACTGATCGACCATCCTGTCGAGATGGGCGCGTTCGAACTTGCCACGTTCAAGGCGCACGGCGTGCCCCACGATATCGTCATTACAGGACACGTTCCCAATCTGGACATGGCGCGATTGACCGCCGACCTGAAAAAGGTGTGCGAAGCGCAGATCGCGCTGTTCGAACCGAAGACCCGGCGCGCACCGATGACGCGCTACGTGTTCATGGCGCTGGCCGTAGGTGAGGGCTACGGTGGCCTGGAGCACCGTGCATCGACCGCATTGATCTGCTCACGCGCCGATCTGCCAGTGCAAGGACAGAAGAAAATGAGCGACGGCTACCGCGGTTTCCTGGGGTTGTGCAGCCATGAGTACTTCCATACCTGGAACGTCAAGCGCATCAAGCCGGCAGTATTCGCACCCTACGATTTGCGTGCGGAGGGATACACCTCCCTGCTCTGGTTGTTCGAAGGTTTTACCAGCTACTACGACGACCTGATGCTGGTGCGCAGCGGCGTGATCGACGAAGCGGAGTATTTCAAGCTGGTTGCCAAAACCGTCAACGGCGTGTTGCGCGGCAGCGGGCGCACCAAGCAGAGCGTGGCCGAATCGAGTTTCGATGCATGGACCAAGTATTATCGTCAGGATGAGAATTCACCGAATGCGATCGTCAGCTATTACACCAAAGGCTCGCTGATCGGCCTCGCACTCGACCTGACGATCCGCGAACAGACGAAGGGCAAGAAATCGCTCGATGATGTGATGCGCGCATTGTGGGAACGTTTCGGCCGCGATTTCTATGCAGGTTCCGCGCATGGAACAGGCGTTGCCGAAGCCGAGGTGGAAGCCTTGTTCGACGAGATCACCGGCTTGAAGCTCAAGCGTTTCTTCGACCGCTATGTGCGCGGTACCGACGACCTGCCGCTCGATAAACTGCTAGCGCCGTTTGGCGTCACCTATGCCGACAACCGCAAAGATGCAAAGCCTGTCCTTGGCATTCGCACCACGCGCGAGGGTAACGACTGCAAGATCGCGAACGTGTATGAAGGCGGCGTCGCGCATCAGGCGGGATTGTCTGCGGGAGATGTGCTGATCGCGCTGGATGGGCTGCGGGTTTCCGCGACCAGCCTAGACACGCTGCTGTCGCGTTATCGCCAGGGCGATTCGGTCGTACTGCATGCGTTCCGCCGCGACGAATTGATGACGTTTACAGCAACGTTGGCACAGGACGATGCGCCGCAAGTGACGTTGAGCGCGGAGGCCAAGCCGGCCGCGCTCGTGCGCAAGCGCGGCAACTGGCTGTCAGCCTGCTAACCGAACAGGCGCTGCAATTCGACGCCCGGCTCCGGCGCGCGCATGAACGCTTCGCCGACCAGGAATGCATGCACATTCGCATCGCGCATGCGCTTCACATCGTCCTGTTTCAGGATGCCGGATTCGGTGACCACCAGCTTGTCGGGCGAAATGCGCGGCAGCAGGTCGATCGTGGTCTGCAGCGAGGTTTCAAAGGTGCGCAGATTGCGGTTGTTAATGCCCAATAGCGGCGTCTTCAGCTTCAGCGCAGCCATCAGTTCCGCCGCATCATGCACCTCGACCAGCACGCCCATGCCGAGTTCATGCGCGCAGGCTTCGAGCTCACCCATCAAGCCATGGTCGAGTGCGGCAACGATCAGCAGGATGCAGTCCGCTCCCCAGGAGCGCGCCTCATAGACCTGGTACAGGTCCACCATGAAATCCTTGCGCAGCACGGGGAGGGAGCATGTGGCGCGCGCTTGTTTCAGATAATCGGGCGCGCCCTGAAAGAACTGCACATCGGTCAGCACCGACAGGCAGGCGGCACCATGCTCAGCATAGCTTTGCGCGATCTGCGCCGGCTGGAAATTTTCACGCAGGATGCCTTTCGAAGGGGATGCTTTCTTCACTTCGGCAATGACGCCCGCCCGGCCGGCAGCGATCTTGCCGCGCAGGCTCGCTTCAAAGCCGCGCAGGTTGCTGCGCAATTCGTTATCGGTTTCAACATCGCGGCGCAGGCTCGCGAAATCGCGATACTTCTTCGCCGCGGCGACTTCATCTGCCTTGACCTCAAGGATTTTTTTCAGAATATCGGACATGATGGATCAGGTGATCAGGCAGAGCCAAAACGTTGTGTTACTTGTACAAATTGATCGAGTTTGGCACGCGCAGCGCCCGATGCCAGCACTTCGCGCGCCCTCATCAAACCGTCGCCGATCGATGCGGCCACACCTGCTGCATACAGCGCGGTGCCTGCATTAAGCACGACGATGTCGCGCACCGGTCCCGGTTTATTGTCGAGCGCCTCGCAAATCTTCTCTTTCGATTCCGCCGCGCCCGACACTTTCAGGTTGCGGCTCGCAACCATCTGCAGGCCGAAGTCTTCCGGATGGATTTCATATTCACGGATTTCACCATTGACCAGTTCGCCCACCATGGTCGCAGCGCCGAGCGATACTTCGTCCATGTTATCCCGTCCCCATACCACGATCGCATGCTGCGCGCCCAGACGCTGCAGCACACGTATCTGGATGCCGACCAGATCGGGGTGAAACACGCCCATCAGAATATTGGGCGCACCGGCCGGATTGGTCAGCGGCCCGAGGATATTGAAAATCGTACGCACGCCGAGTTCCTTGCGCACCGGCGCCGCATGCTTCATCGCCGCGTGATGATTTGGCGCGAACATAAAGCCGATGCCGGTTTCTTCGATCGACTGCGCGACCTGCTCCGGTTTCAGATTGATGTTGACGCCCAGCGCCTCCAGCACATCGGCACTGCCCGAGGATGACGACACGCTGCGCCCGCCGTGCTTCGCAACGCGTGCGCCGGCGGCAGCGGCGACGAACATCGATGCCGTCGAAATATTGAATGTATGCGCGCCGTCGCCGCCAGTGCCGACGATATCGAGCAGGTTAGCGGTATCTTTCGTCGGCACCTTGGTTGCGAATTCGCGCATCACCTGCGCTGCTGCCGCAATCTCGCCGATGGTTTCCTTCTTCACGCGCAGGCCCATCGTCAGCGCTGCAATCATCACCGGCGACATTTCGCCGCCCATGATCTTGCGGAACAGCGCCAGCATCTCGTCGTGGAAGATTTCGCGGTGTTCGATGCAGCGTAACAGCGCTTCTTGCTGGGTAATCGGCATAGGATACTCTTCTGGCTTCAGACATTTCTCACCCGCCCCATCAAGGGGGAGGGCTGGGGATGAAGGACTCTCAGCTATTCAGGAAATTCTTCAGCAGCGCATGGCCGTGTTCGGACAGAATAGACTCCGGATGGAATTGCACGCCCTCGATCTGGAACTGCTTGTGCCGCACACCCATGATTTCGCCGTCATCGGTCCACGCAGTGATTTCCAGGCAATCCGGCAGCGATTCGCGCTCGATGGCTAGCGAATGGTAGCGGATGATGGTGTACGGGCTCGGTAAATCCCTGAATACGCCAACACCCGTATGCGTAATCACCGAAGTCTTGCCGTGCATGACTTGCTTGGCGCGAATCACCTTGCCGCCGAATGCGGCGCCAATGCTCTGGTGTCCCAAGCATACGCCAAGCATCGGGATCTTCCCTGCGAATTCCTTTAACACGGGCACCGACACGCCCGCTTCATGCGGCGTGCAAGGCCCCGGCGAAATGCAGATGCGTTCCGGCTTCATCGCCGTGATCTGCTCCAGCGTGATTTCGTCATTGCGAAAGGTGCGGACTTCTTCGCCGAGCTCGCCGAAATACTGCACCAGGTTGTAGGTGAAGGAGTCGTAGTTATCGATCATCAGCAACATATCAGAGCTCCCCGTCCAGTCCGTCTTGCACCTGCTCGGCCGCGCGCAACACCGCGCGCGCCTTGTTTTCGGTTTCCTGCCATTCCATCTCGGGCACCGAATCGGCGACCACGCCGGCCGCCGCCTGCACATACAGCATGCCGTCCTTGATCACGCCGGTGCGGATTGCAATTGCCAGATCCATTTCGCCCCCAAATGACAGGTAACCGCAGGCGCCACCGTAAATGCCGCGTTTGACCGGCTCCAGTTCGTCGATGAGTTCCATTGCACGCACCTTGGGCGCACCAGACAAGGTGCCGGCAGGGAAGGTCGCTTTGAGCACATCAAGGTTCGCCAGTCCGGGTTTCAATATGCCTTCGACATTCGACACGATGTGCTGTACATGCGAATATTTTTCGATCACCAGCTTGTCGGTCACCTGTACACTGCCGGTCTCGGCGATGCGTCCGATGTCGTTGCGCGCCAGGTCGATCAGCATCACGTGTTCCGCAATCTCCTTCGGATCGGCCAGCAATTCCTTCGCCAGCTGCGCATCCTTCTCGGGCGTTGCGCCGCGCGGACGGGTGCCTGCGAGTGGACGGATCGTGACTTTTTTCCGGCCGTCGTCGGTCTGTTCGTTGCGCACCAGAATCTCCGGCGATGCGCCGACAATCTGCATGTCGCCGAAATTGTAAAAATACATGTAAGGCGACGGATTCAGCGAACGCAGCGCGCGGTACAGCGACAAAGGCGAATCGACATACGATTTTTTCAAGCGCTGACCAACCTGCACCTGCATCAGGTCGCCTGCCATGATGTATTCCTTCGCACGCTCGACTGCCTTCAGGTAATCCTCCTTGGCGAATTCGCGCACGATATCAGTTCGCACCGAGGCCGATGTAACCGGCGCATCGACCGCACGTCGCAGCATCGCTTTTAAATCCTTCAGACGTTGACGCGCTTTCGAATAAGCTTCTGGCTGGGTCGGATCAGCGTACACGATCAGATACAGCTTGCCGGACAGGTTATCGATGACTGCCAGCTCTTCTGTGACCAGCAGTTGAATATCGGGCAGGCCGAGGTCGTCTTTCGGTGCCGTATGCGCGAGCCGCTTCTCGATGTGGCGCACCGTGTCGTAACCGAAGTGGCCGGCCAGACCGCCGCAGAAACGCGGCATGCCCGGGCGAACCGCCGCCTTGTAGCGCGACTGGAATTGCGCAATGAATTCGAGCGGATTGCCTTCGTGCGTTTCCACCACCGCGCCGTTTTTCACTACCTCGGTTTTCGTGCCGTAACTGCGCATGAGCGTCGAAGCCGGCAGGCCGATGAATGAATAACGGCCAAAGCGCTCGCCGCCAACCACCGATTCGAGCAGAAAGGTGTTTTTGCCCGCGTTCTGGGTTTGCGCCAGTTTCAGATAAAGCGTCAACGGCGTTTCGAGATCTGCGAATGCCTCGGCAATCAGCGGAATGCGGTTATAGCCTTGCGTGGCCAGCGATTTGAATTCGAGTTCAGTCATGTTTCTCTCCGGGCGCTATTGTAGAACAGAGGGCAATAGCGGGGGGATAGTGCAAAAGACGTTGTCAGCCAAGTAATGGCGGCTAGTGGCGATCAGGATTATTCAGCCCGGGATTGCCAGCGTCGCCACAGCCAGGCCTCGAACAGGCCTGGTGCGCAAACCTTGCATTTTTTGCTGAGAAACATGCGATTGTTTATGTGGAAATAAGATGAGCAGCGTCGAGCAGCGTCAAAACTATACCATCGGAGTCGACCGCATGTATAGATTCGCCATGATTGTAGCCATACGGTACATTCAACACTCGGCATCCCGCTGCCCGTGCGGCTTGCGCATCATTGGACGAATCTCCGATCGCGACAACCTGCGGCGGCTGCAGGCTGAAGTCTTCGCACACCTTCAGTAACGGATACGGGTCCGGCTTTTTCTTCGGCAGCGAATCGCCGCCGTACACTACATCGAAATAGCGGCGCAGAGCTGTCTTCTCCAAGAGGGGGGCGGCAAAAGCGATGGGTTTGTAGGTCACGCAGGCAAGGCGCAGGCCCTTTTCCTGTAATGTCTCCAATCCCTCGCGCACACCGGGATAGACCGTCGAATAGGTGCCATTAACCGCAAGATAATGCTTCTGATAAGACGCCAGCGCTTTCGGA
>DASVLY010000188.1:0-4843 GCA_036384635.1 Noviherbaspirillum sp.
TTTTATCGCAATCATCGCAATCGCGAAAAACGGGATTCCTCATTTCTTCCAGAATAAAATCAGCTTACTTCGCCGCCTTCAGCTTGATGACAAAGCGCTCATCGCTCGGAAATGCGGCATTGTTTGAACCGCAGCCGCTGCAAGTCCCGCAGCCGTCTCCGCATGACGCGACGGCCTTCTCCGTCACAGCAAACCGCTCCGCGACTCCATGCCATCCGAACCGCTTTGCGGTCCGTGCCACCTGCACATGCAAGGCGCGCCGTATCGCCTTCGGCATATAGCGTTTTGCCACCGCCCAGAACGCGCACACGACAATCAACCCGACGATCCATTCTTGCATCATGTACCTCCGAGCAACATGCGACCGATCTGATAGGTCGCAAACGATGCCAGGTAAGCCAGCGTGAACATGTAACCCGCCATTGCCAGCGGCGGTATCCACGAGTTTGTTTCGCGCCTGACGATCGACAGCGTCGAAATGCACTGAGGCGCGAACACATACCACGCAAGCAGCGACAACGCCGTCGGCAGACTCCAGGTGGCTGCGATCATCGGCGTCAACGCAGTCGCGAGCTGGTCGCCGGTGGCGGACAGCGCATACACTGTGCCGAGCGCTCCGACCGCGACTTCACGGGCAGCAAGACCGGGAATCAGCGCGATCGCGATCTGCCAGTTAAAGCCGATCGGTGCGAACACCACTTCCAGCATACGCCCGAGATACCCCGCGAAGCTGTACTGAATGGCCGGGCCGGCTACGCCTTGCAGCGGTGCCGGAAAGCTCGACAAGAACCACAGGATCACCATCAGCGAGAGAATGATCGTGCCCACACGCGTGATGAAAATTTTCGCGCGCTCCCACAAGCCGATCGCCAGATTGCGCAGGTTCGGCCAGTGATAGTTCGGCAGCTCCAGCATCAACGGCGTGTAGCGGCCGCGGCCGAAAGTGTTTTTGAACACGTAGGCGACCGCCATCGCCGACACGATGCCGGCGATATACAGCCCGAACAGCACCAGCCCCTGCAGGTTGAAGATGCCGACCGAACGGTCGGGAATGAAGGCGCCGATGATCAATGCATACACCGGCAAGCGCGCCGAACAGGTCATCAGCGGTGCGATCATGATGGTCGCCAAACGGTCGCGCGGGTTCTGGATCGTGCGCGTAGCCATGATGCCGGGAATCGCGCAGGCGAAGCTCGACAACAGAGGAATGAATGCGCGCCCGGACAGGCCGACGCTACCCATCAGACGGTCGAGCAGGAAGGCCGCGCGCGGCAGGTAGCCGGAATCCTCCAGCGACAGGATGAACAGGAACAGGATCAGAATCTGCGGCAAAAATACCAGCACGCTGCCGACGCCAGACAGGATGCCGTCCACCACCAGGCTGCGCAGTATCCCTTCCGGCATCGTCTGCTGCACCGTCTGGCCCAATCCGTCGACACCCTCCTTGATCAGGTCCATCGGCGCCTTGGACCAGGAAAAAACGGCCTGAAAAATCAGGAACAGCAGCACTGCCAGGATCAGATAGCCAACCACCGGATGCAGCACGATGGCATCGATTTTTTCGCCTATCGTATTTTCCTCGCCCTGCCGCACAGTCACCGCATCGAGGATGCGGCGCACTTCCTTTTGCGTGTCTTCGAGAGTTGCACTGTTGTCCGCATTGAACTGAGCAATGCCGCCGGCGGCAATACCGGCGCGCGGCTGCGACGCGAGCGCATCGAGCTGTGCGATCAGCGATGCGCTGCCGCCCGGCTTCACCGCAACCGTTTCAATCACCGGAATGCCAAGTTCGTCCGACAGCTTTGCCGTGTCGATTACCAGCCCGCGCTTTTGAGCAACGTCCATCATGTTCAACGCCAGCACCGTAGGGCGCTTCAGGCGCAGCACTTCAAGAACAAGGCGCAGGTTCAGGCGCAAATTGGTGGCATCTGCCACCAGCACGATCACATCCGGAGGCGTTTCATCGGCGCACACGCCGAACAGCACGTCGCGCGTGATCGCTTCGTCCGGCGTCATCGCATTCAGGCTGTAGGCACCCGGCAGGTCGACGATCTGATAGGAGCAACCGGCAGCGGAAGTGAACTGCCCTTCCTTGCGCTCGACCGTTACACCGGCATAGTTCGCAACCTTTTGCCGCGCGCCGGTCAGGCGGTTAAATAGTGCAGTCTTGCCGCAGTTAGGGTTGCCGACCAACGCCAGGCGCAATGGTTTGGCAGTACTCATGTAAGATCGGGAAATGTCAGGCGACGTCGTGCCCGGGGCGGACGACATGAATCAGCGCCGCCTCATGGCGCCGCAGTGCAAATGTGGTGTTACCCTGTTTGACCGCTATCGGATCGCGGCGCGGAAAGGATTCCGCAACCACACGAATTTTTTCGCCGGGTACGAAGCCAAGTTCCTGAAGGCGCGTTTTCATCGCGAGTTGCTCTGCGCACTGCGTATGCGCAAGGCCGGCCACGACCGCGCAATCGCCCTTCTTCAACAAGCCGAGATGCTGAAGTTGATCTTGCACGGATGCATCTGTGAGGACCGCGGACATGGTTCACCTTTCAGAGTAAAAGTGTCACTTTACTGACCCTGAATAAAAGTATACCACGCGAATGATAATTATTCTTAATAAGATTCGCAAAAATGCATTGCGTGAGGACTATTTTTAGGATTTCCTGCCTAAAACAATATGCAAGATCACCAAGGCGGGAAATGCGAGGCCGATCACCCAGTGCGCGACTGACCACAACGGCCGGCTTTCTTCGCTGGCGACGTAGTACAGTCCGTAGCCGCTAGTTGCCAATGCAGCAAGAATAATGATCATGGCCCAGCCGGAAACAAGGTTGCGGCCCGATTTGACTGCCCGCCGCACATGGCTATTCAGCAAGCTGCCGACAAAAAACAGCGCAGCCATCACGCCGGCGCCGTGCAGCTTCATGGACCAGGGTTCGAGCGGATTCACCCCTTCGCCGAACTCTCGGACCGGCCGCATGAAGTAATGGGCGGCCAGCCACACTATTCCAGTCACCGTGAGCCATGCAAAAACAACATAAATGCAGCGGCGCTGCCAACGCTCCAGCCGAAGGCTGCCCTGATGTTGCGAATTGGAGGGATGATGCAGGCTATGTCTGTGCTGGTTAGGTTTTCGTTCTCTCATCGTTCAGATTATAAAAGCAGCAGCGCCAAAATGCGCCAGCGCAGGATGCTGCGGGTCGCGTGAAGCGGCGACCACCTTGGTCAATGCATCGGCCAGCATGCAGGTGGACGCACACACCGAAACACTGAACTCACCCGTGCACGGCTGTCCGTCGTGCCCATTGACCAGCGCACTGCCGTAACGGCCGATGCTGAAGTAATTGCCGGATGATGCCAGCGCCTCGTTCTGCAATTGCAACTGCAAGCCGGCTTCACATGGCGAGCGCGGGTCGCGAATCAGCACCGGAAACGATGTATCGCCGAATACCCGTAAATCGCCGCCTGCATTCACGCATGCGGATTGAACGCCGCAACGTTTTAACTCGGCAACCGCCAGATCGACCGCATATCCTTTCGCAATTCCGCCCAGATCGATCCACAGCGCGCGACTTTTCCTGACCATGCATTCGTCTTCGAGCGTCAGCGCATTGTGCCGCAGAGAATAGTTTGGCATCGATCCTTCCGGGCTGGGCAAACACCCCCATTCCACAAGACGCACTGCACAAACGACATCGAAGATGCCGCCGCTTTCCCGTGTCACCGACAATGCCGCCTGCAGCACTTCATACGTGTGTGGATGAACCTCGACCGTCTCCCCTGCCGATGCGCGATTGATGCGGGATACGTCGCTTGCTGCATCATGAAAACTCATCAGGCGATGCACCTCGGCGATCGCGGAGAAAGCACAGTTAAAGCAAGAGATCAGGATATCGTCGCCGAGCGCATCGGCGATCGCGATTTCCACGAACGTGCCCAGCCAGGGCTGCGCCCGGCGCTTCATTTTTTCAGCATCACCTGCGCAATCGCGGCAATGCGACGCACGCCGTCGGTCACATGGGTACATGACAAAGTCGCCCCGCTGATATTGGCGATACCCTCGCCGACCGCCAGTCCCGACTGGGCAGTCTTGCCGACGAACTGCTTGCGCCATGCAGGATTCTTGATTTCAAACCCGTGGCTTTCGCGGTAGGTCAGGATTTCGACTTGCTTGATGCTGGCATCCGGATTGAGCGCAACTGCATACGAAATCAGTTCGAACTTTCCGATCACATCATCAAGCACGACGTGGCCCAAGAGCGCATCGCCGTGGTAAGCGGCGAACACGCGCCAGTTCACCGAGCGCGCAGGCAAACCCGACAACTTCTCCACCTGACGCATCTGCTCCGGCGACAATTGCAGATGCGTGTCCTTAAATTGCGTCGCATCGGGAAACATCACGCGCTGCGCCTGCTCCACGGTCAGGTACTGCGTTGCAAATGCAAAACCGCTTGCGGCGGCAGTTGCCGCAAGCGTTGCCAGATGAAGTTGTTTCATATGGACGTCATGGTCAGAACGAGAACCCGACACCGAGATCAAGTCGGTCGCGCGTTGTGTCTTCCCTGAACTTCTGATAATCGGCTTTCAATACGACACCCTCGCCCACCCTGAAGTTCGCGCCCAGCGTGACAACCTTTTCATCCGGTCCGGTCGCAACACCAAGACCAGCCGGCACCGCCGAATAGCTCTTCGCGGTGTTGAACTGCTCGTAGCGGACGAACGGCAGCAGCGTGTAATCGCCCGATTTCCAGAGCTGGTAGGCGGCCTGCGCATACCAGCCGGCGAACGAGGACGGTACCGGCGTCGGATTGCCCGCGAAAGTCAGGTTCAGCACATCAATGTT
>DASVLY010000189.1:0-3397 GCA_036384635.1 Noviherbaspirillum sp.
CTTCGATGAGGGAAGATGCCGCAACACAAAGCCTGATCAACACGATGGTGACCACATTCAACACACAATTGTCGAGCGGTCTCGGCAGTAACCCAAGTGTTCTGTACGTTGATGCTTATACAGTGAGCCGCGATGAAATCGCCAATCCGGTGCAATATGGGCTGACCAATGTCAGCAGTCCGGCCTGCGACATCTCCAAACTGCTAACCGGCAATTCTCTGGTGTGTACTACGGCGACACTGGTTCCGGGTGTGGTCGACAAATATCTGTTTGCGGACAATAGCGGCCACATGACGCCTTACGGTTACGAACTGCTCGCAAAGACAGTACTCTCCGAGATGACGAAGAAGGGCTGGTTGTAGACAAGGCACCGGTATCGGTGAGCCTCTGATTCTTGCCGTCTTACTGGAATGCCTGGATGCCGGTCTGCGCTCGCCCCAAGATCAGCGCATGAATATCATGCGTGCCCTCGTAGGTATTGACGACTTCCAGGTTCACCATGTGCCGGATCACGCCGAACTCGTCCGAGATGCCGTTCCCCCCCAGCATATCGCGCGCGGTGCGGGCGATATCGAGCGCCTTGCCGCAGGAGTTACGCTTCATCATCGAGGTGATTTCCACTGCCGCCGTGCCTTCATCCTTCATGCGGCCGAGGCGCAGGCAGCCTTGCAGGCCCATCGTGATTTCGGTTTGCATGTCGGCCAGCTTCTTCTGAACAAGCTGGTTGGCCGCCAGCGGCTTGCCGAACTGCTTGCGGTCCAGCACATACTGCCGCGCGATATGCCAGCACGATTCCGCCGCGCCCAAGGCGCCCCATGCAATGCCGTAACGCGCCGAGTTCAGGCAGGTGAACGGCCCCTTCAAGCCGCGCACATCGGGGAAGGCGTTTTCTTCGGGACAGAACACCTCATCCATCACGATCTCGCCGGTGATCGATGCGCGCAAGCCGACCTTGCCGTGAATCGCCGGCGCGGATAAACCCTTCATCCCTTTTTCCAGAATGAAGCCGCGAATGTCGCCCGCATCGTCTTTGGCCCACACGACGAACACATCGGCGATCGGCGAGTTCGAAATCCACATCTTGCTGCCGCTCAGGCTGTAACCGCCCGCGACCTTTTTTGCGCGTGTGGCCATCGAACCCGGATCGGAACCATGGTCCGGCTCGGTCAGACCAAAGCAGCCGATCCATTCGCCTTTGGCCAGTTTCGGCAGGTATTTCCGTTTCTGCGCTTCGGTACCGAATTCGAAGATCGGCGTCATCACCAATGACGATTGCACGCTCATCATCGAGCGGTAGCCGGAATCGACACGCTCGACTTCGCGCGCGATCAGACCATAGCTGACGTAGTTCAATCCGGGGCCGCCATACTGCTCCGGAATGGTGGGGCCGAGCAGGCCGAGCTGTCCCATTTCGGGAAAGATGGCCGGATCGGTTTTTTCATGGCGGAAGGCTTCCAGGATGCGCGGGGCCAGCTTGTCCTGGCAGTAAGCGTTGGCGGCATCTCGCACCATGCGCTCGTCGTGCGTCAACTGCTGGTCGAGCAGCAGCGGATCATCCCAGTGGAATTGCGCTTTGGATTGTTGCGTGCTCATCTTTCGCTCCTTGGAATGTTGTTGGTGCCAAACACCCTTTAGTTAGTGGAAACGAACTTCCCGTCGTGAAACACGAGTGCCGGCCGAGGCATCACATCACAGCGTTCCACTTCGCCGACGAAGATCACATGGTCGCCTTCCGGATAACGGCTGCGGTTGCGACATTCGAACCAGGCGGCGACACCTTTCAAGATCGGCAAGCCGGTATGGGAGAGGACAAAGTCCACGCCTTCGAACCGGTTTTCAATGCGCATCGCAAAACGCTCGGCGAGCGCAGCCTGGTCGCCGGCGAGGATGTTGATCACATAATGGGTATTGCTGATGAAAACGGGCAGGCTGCTGGCGGTTTGCGCAAGGCTCCAGAGCACCAGCGGCGGATCGATCGAAACGGAATTGAAGGAACTGGCTGTCAAGCCAAGGAAGCTGCCGTCGGGCAGGCGGGTGGTAATCACGGTCACGCCGGTGGCGAATTGCGACAGCGCATGGCGGAAATGGCGCGCGTCGAATTCCGGCGGGGCCGCTTTTGACAATCGGTTAGGCATCTGAAATCCATGAAATTTCGGTCATTATGCCAAAACTGGTCAGGAGCCTGCGGGATATTCCTTCCAATCTTCCTTGCATGGGCCAGCAGCGGTCCTTGTGCCAGTAGGATGAGCCAATGCGCTGGCATTGCAGGCGGCGCTGTTTGCCGCCTGCTGTTGGCGCGCACCGAAAATTGACCAGGGGATGGATAGGCGCAGAATACACCGCGCCTGTGGATAAGTCGATTGATCAGACGGACATACGGTTCTCCTTTGGATGTTGTTTTCGCTTTTGATGTTCAGTTTTTTTCAATCGGGTTTGCGGCGTAGCGCAGCGAGGCTGCTCCTCGCAGTGAACTTCGATCAGTTAGAAAGGGGCTGTTTCCCCCTCGTCTGTTGTGTCCGGCATCTGTGCGCTGTCGATCTTGCCTTGGCGCCTGGTTTGCTCACGCGACTCGATGCGCGTCCTGGCTGTTGCGCTGCTGTGCTTGAAGCGGAACGAGTCGTTACCGGTTTCGATGATGTGGCAATGATGGGTAAGCCGATCGAGCAAGGCAGTCGTCAACTTGGCATCCTCGATGTATTCATGATGCCTCCTTCTGAGATCGTTTGATGCGCCGTACACGCTGGACGTATTCCTTCAACGCAAGGATGTCGCTGTCGCGCAGTGAGAGTTTCCATGGCAATCCGGATTTCCGTTGCCGCCCCTGGATGCGTCCGCTACGCACCCATTTGTAGATTGTCCCGACCGTCACACCGATGCTGGTGGCAGCGCCTTCGATGGAATAGGTGCCGTCCGGCCAGCGCACCGGATTGCACTCTTTGCCGTTTTCCTTCACCGTCGGGAGATGCCACTGGTGACGCAATATCCACATCATTTTGCCGCTGAAGTGCCGACCGCGCGCAGTCATGAAGCCGCCGGCATTCAATTCGGCGGCGATTTCATCATCCATTTTTCCCTTGGCATGAAGAGCATGCGCCCGCGCTTGCAGTTCTTCCAAACGTGGATACTCGGCATAGCTTCGCACACGGCGCGTCACTCGCAACTCGGTCGTCGCGCCGGTTTGCCAATTGATCCGACACCACACGCGTCCCGCTTCCCGTCGTCCATCCACGACCACGCTGGCGATAACCAGGCGCAGCAGCCGTTTGCGGTCGCCTGCCGTGGTTGTCGGCGCGTACCAGACTTTCGGCAAGTCCGCGCCTAATGCCAGCACCGCTGCACGGTCCGCCTCAGTGAAGACTCTTCCATGCTGCCGGCCCCAGCGCTGATAGGCCTGTTC
>DASVLY010000190.1:0-1608 GCA_036384635.1 Noviherbaspirillum sp.
CAGCGCCAGGGCGGGGGCGTCGGCGCCTCGGAGGTGGCATCCATGCCGGCGGCGATGGCCCGTAAGCGGTAACGCTCAGGACGACGGTAGATGTAGGGCGTAACGTGCTCCCGCTCGAAGGCCGTGGTTGCCGGGTCCTGATCGGCCTGATCCAGCAACGGCCGGCGAAAGACTTCCACATCCAGTCCCCGCGGGAACAGATTCATGTCCAGATGCGCGTAGTCCACCTGTTCATCGGCCAGCAGGGCAGCGACGACCTGATCGATGAGCTCGGGGTCGATGAGCGGGCAATCGGAGGTCACACGCACGATCACATCCGCCTCACTGAGACGGGCCGCTAGCACGAAACGGCTCAACACATCGTCTTCCGACCCGCGCGCCACCCTCACCCCAAGGGCCTGGCCGAGCGCCGCGACCTCATCGTCGCTGGCATTGATGGTGGTGGCCAGCACCACCTCGTCAACCTTGGCACTGCGGCGCAAGCGCTCCAGATGATGAGCCAGCAAGGACTTGCCCGCCACTTCCAGCAAGACCTTGCGCGGCAGCCGGGTCGATGTGGTGCGCGCCTGCGTGATACAGACGACTTTGGGTCGGGCGTTCATCAGCGCTGCTCTGGCAGCCTCACCAGCGGCCAGGCCAGTGGCTCACCACGCTTGATGGCACGGCTGGCGACGGCGCCCAGGACGGTATCCAGATGCTTGGGCGGCAATCCCAGGCCTGGGCGAATCGAACGGACATTGTCGGCAGTGAAGACACCGCCGGCGGGGATGTCCTGCACCGCATACAACGAGCGCCGATAGTCGCGCCCCTTGCCTTCGCCAGGGGTGGGGCCGTAGGTGACCTGGCCCAGGCAATCGAAGGCAGTACGTGCGGCCACCACCAGCTCCCGCAATTCATGCGGCTCCAGCGAGAAGGCCGAATCGACGCCGCCGTCGGCTCGCGCCAGGCAAAGATGCTTCTCGATCACGCTCGCGCCCAGCGCCACCGCCGCCGTTGGTACGGCTGTGCCGTGCGTATGATCCGACAGGCCAGCCGGGGTACCGAAGGCTTGCGACAGATGCGGAATGGTACGCAGGTTGCTCTCGCGCGGATCACTGGGATAGGCGCTCACGCAATGCAGGAGGATGATGCCGGCGGCACCCGCCTGGCGCGCGGTCTCTACCGCTTCCTCGATTTCGGCCAGATTGGCCAGACCGGTCGACATGATCAGCGGCTTGCCGAAGCTGGCAGCGTAACGGATCAGGGGCAGGTCATTGAGTTCGAACGAGGCGATCTTGAAAGCCGGGGCACCCAGCTCATCCAGCATCTTCACCGCAAAGCGATCGAATGGGCTGCTGAAGAGCGCAATGCCGCGCTTGCGGGCATGCTCGAACAATGCCGGATGCCATTCGTAGGGGGTCGCGGCCTCCTGGTAGAGGTCATACAGGCTACGTCCCGCCCATAATCCCCCCTCGATGACGAAACCCGGTGCCGTCGAATCGATGGTCATGCTGTCGGCCGTATAGGTCTGCATCTTGACAGCATCGGCCCCGGCATCGGCGGCAGCATCGATCAGGGCAATCGCACGGGCGATCTCGCCATTATGGTTGCCCGACATCTCCGCGATGA
>DASVLY010000191.1:0-4973 GCA_036384635.1 Noviherbaspirillum sp.
AGGCGACGATACCGGATGAGATGAGAAAAGCTTCCATAAATAACTCCGGGGCCGGAACGGAACCAATGACCATGCGCCCCTCCGGCCCGAAGCAGAAGCGGCATGGTCAAAGGTCTCGCCAAACCCGAAGCCGCTTGCGCCATGATCCGGGCTGCGGATCAAGTCTGTTGACGCAAGCCCCTCTCGCGAATCGGAGGGCGGCTACTCCCCAATGACGGATGTGAGTTTATGTTATTAGTGCGCACCTGTCGAGCACGGTCAGCATGCCACGAATTTCCCGTGGCTCGTCCAACCACACTGCCAGCAGCTTCACAGTTCGTAGCTGTCTTTCTCGCCGTTCATCACCTGCTCAATCAGTTTGCGGTTCAGCGTCGGCGTCATCAGTTCGATAAAGCTGTATACGTAGCTGCGCAGGTAAGCGCCCTGCTTCAGCGCCACACGGGACACATTCGTGCCGAACAAATGCCCGGCAGAAATTGCGCGCAACCCCTTGTCCCGCTCCTCATCGAATGCCATGCCGGCAATGATCCCGATGCCCATTCCAAGTTCGACATAAGTCTTGATCACATCGGCATCTATCGCCTCCAACAATACATCCGGCTTCAGGTTCCGAAGCGCGAATGCATGATCAATCTTCGCGCGTCCGGCAAATGCGCTGTCATAGGTAATCAGCGGATAAGCAGCGATTTCCTCCAGCGTGATCGTCCTGGATTTCAATAACGGATGCTCGGGCGACACCACCAGCACATGCTCCCACTGATAGCACGGCAAGCTCACCAAACCTTCCACACTGGCGATCGCCTCCGTCGCAATCGCCATGTCCGCCTGGTCCTTTAAAACCATTTCCGCGATCTGCTTCGGGCTTCCTTGCAATAAAGATAACCTCACTTTGGGAAACCTCTGCATGAATGCCTGTACAATCTTGGGCAACGCATAACGCGCCTGAGTATGCGTGGTGGCAATCGTGAAACTGCCGCTGTCTTGCGCGGCAAACTCCTTCCCGATACGCTTCAAGCCATCGATTTCCTGCATGATCAGCTCGACCGAGCGCAACACTGCCCGCCCCGGCTCGGTCAGTCCGCGAATTCGCTTGCCATGTCTGGTAAAAATATCGATGCCGAGCTCTTCCTCCAGCTCAATAATTGCCTTGGATACGCCTGGCTGCGAGGTGTACAACGCCTTGGCAGCCTCGGTCAGATTGAAATTTTGCCGGACGGCTTCCCGGACGAAACGGAGTTGATGGAGATTCATCGCGACTAAGCCAGCTTAATTCATTGTCAACTTATCTGCATTTTTGTTTATGCTGATTAAGCATATAAGCAAATAAATTCTAAGTAGTTTGGAATAAGAAATTAGTTTATTACGATTTGAACTACTTTGCGGGAGATCACATGACTCTTTCTTATATATTCTCTGGATTTGCAGTTGGCGCCTTGGTAGGGTTGACCGGTGTAGGCGGCGGATCGCTGATGACACCACTGTTGACGCTGCTATTCGGTGTTTCCCCGACCGTCGCAGTCGGCACCGACCTGGCTTTCGCATCGACCACCAAGGCTGCCGGCACGCTCGCTCACCGCATGCGTGGCACGATACGCTGGGATGTAGTGCGTCATCTGTGCATGGGTGCCCTGCCCGCAGCCCTCTTGGCCACACTCGCACTGAAGTACTTCGGTGCGCTGGACAAGGAAATCGGGAAAGTGATCCGCTATTCGATCGCCGGTTCGGTCCTGCTGACCGTGGTCGCGCTGCTGTTCAAAAAACGCATGCTGACATGGATAACCGCTCACCCGGAAAAGCAATTGGGAGGCACTCGACTCGCAGTCGCCACTATACTGGTCGGCACCCTGCTCGGCACCCTGGTCACAATTTCTTCGATCGGAGCAGGTGCAATTGGAGCAACTATTCTGGTATTACTGTATCCTCGCATGTCACCGGCGGAAATTGCCGGTACCGATATCGCCTATGCCGTGCCCCTGACCGCGATTGCCGCACTGGGTCACTGGTGGCTCGGATCGATCAACTGGGAATTGCTGGCGACGCTGCTGTTGGGCTCGCTGCCCGGCATTACAATCGGCTCCCTCGCCGCCAAGGCAATACCGGAAAAATTTCTGCGCGGTCTCCTGGCAACAACGTTGACAGGGGTCGCCGCGAAAATGGTTTTTTAGATTGGAAAAAGAGATGTACCGTTACGACCAATATGATCACCAGATCGTCAAGGAACGAGTTGCACAATACCGCGACCAGGTGCGGCGACGCCTCGCCAATGAGCTGACCGAGGACGAATTCCGCCCGCTGCGCCTGCAGAACGGCTTGTACTATCAGCGCCATGCCTACATGCTGCGCATCGCAGTCCCGTACGGCCTGCTGTCGTCCAAACAAGTTCGCATGTTCGCCCACATCGCGCGTGAGCATGACCGCGGCTATGGCCATTTCACCACGCGCCAGAACATCCAGTTCAACTGGATCAAGGTCGAAGAAACACCGGACATCCTGGCCAAGCTGGCATCGGTCGAAATGCATGCCATCCAGACATCCGGCAATTGCGTCCGCAATATCACTTCCGACGAGTACGCCGGCATTGCTCCGGACGAAATCGTCGATCCACGCCCCTACTGCGAAATCATGCGTCAGTGGAGCACATTCCATCCGGAATTCGCGTACCTGCCGCGTAAATTCAAGATCGCAATCAACGGCGCGGAAGAAGACCGCGCGGCGATCATGGTACATGACATCGGCCTGTCCATCGTGAAGAACGAACAGGGTGAAATCGGTTTCCGCGTGATCGTCGGCGGCGGCATGGGCCGCACACCGATTCTCGGCAGCGAGATCCGCTCCTTCCTGCCGTGGCAGCACATGATGAGCTATATCGAAGCGATCCTGCGCGTATATAACCAGTACGGCCGCCGCGACAACATGTACAAGGCGCGCATCAAGATTCTAGTGAAAGCAATCGGCGTCGAAGAATTCGCGCGCCAGGTCGAACAAGAATGGGCCGACCTGAAGGATGGTCCGAGCACGCTGACCGAAGAAGAGTTGAAGCGCGTCGCCGCCTACTTCGCTCCGCCCGCCTATGAAAAACTGCCGGCGACCGATTCCGCGTTCGAGCAGTTCAAGGCCGGCGACAAGGCATTCTTCAATTGGGTCAGTCGTAATGTGAAACCGCATAAGGTGCCGGGCTATGCCGCAGTCGTGCTGTCTCTCAAAAAGACCGGCGTGCCTCCGGGCGACGCGACTGCCGAACAACTCGACTTCGTCGCCGGCTTGGCCGACCGCTATAGCTTCGGTGAAGTGCGCGTCACGCACGAGCAGAACCTGGTACTGGCCGACGTGAAGCAATCCGACCTGATTGCGCTGTGGGGCGAGATCAAGAAACAGGGCTTGGCCACGCCGAACATCGGCTTGTTGACCAACATCGTTTGCTGCCCGGGCGGCGACTTCTGCGCGCTCGCGAATGCGAAATCGATTCCGATCGCGCAGGACATCGCTGAGCGTTTCGACGACCTTGATTTCCAGCACGACATCGGCGAGATCGATCTGAACATCTCCGGCTGCATCAACTCCTGCGGCCATCACCATGTCGGCCATATTGGCATTCTCGGCGTCGACAAAGATGGCAGTGAGTGGTATCAGGTGTCTATCGGCGGCGCGCAAGGCAATCATTCGAGCATCGGCAAGATTATCGGCCCGTCATTCTCCGCGCATCAAATGCCGGAGGTAATCAACCGCATCCTGAATGTATACCTGCGAGAACGCATCGAAGACGAGCGCTTCATCGACACCGCGCGCCGCATCGGTATTAATCCGTTCAAAGAGTTCGTGTACGCAACCCCCATCAAAACCGAATATCAACCTGGAGAAGACGCTCATGCGTAATATCATCAAAAACAGGGAAGTCCTCGCCGATGACTGGGCTATATTACGTCTGACCGAAACCGAGACGGCAGATACAGTTGCCGTGCCGGCTGGCAAAGTGATCGTACCGCTGAGAGTATGGCAAGTGCAACGCACAGCGCTCGAAGCTCGCACCGAACTGGCAGTGTGGATCGCCAGCGACGAACGGCCGGAAGCACTGAAGGACGATCTGTCCCGTTTCAAGCTGATCGCAGTCGATTTTCCGAAATTCTCGGATGGCCGCGGCTACTCGATTGCATATAACCTGCGCGCCCGCCTCGGCTACACCGGCGAACTGCGCGCGATCGGCGACGTGCTGCGCGACCAATTGTTCTACATGCAGCGTGTCGGCTTCGATGCGTTCGCCGTACGAGAAGACAAGAACATCCACGATGCACTGAAGGGCCTGACTGATTTCTCCGAGGTGTATCAGACTTCGTGGGACCGCAAGTCCCCGCTGTTCCGCCGCGTGCGACGCGATGCAGGAGCCGCAGCATGAGCAACTACAACGCACTGGTTGCAGATACGCAGATGACGCTCGCACGTATCGCCAAAGACTACGCTCCGGCGGTTTGTGCATCCAGCCTCGCCGCCGAAGACATGGTGCTGACCGACATGATCTTGCGCGCGAAACTGCCCATCGATGTCTTCACGCTAGAGACAGGTCGCCTGCATAAGGAAACGCTGGGCATGCTCGATCACATCAAGCAGACTTACGGCTACGAGGTAAAGTTATACAAGCCGGATCCGGCAGCAGTCGACGCTTATGTGCAACAGCATGGCATGAATGCCTTCTACGACAGTGTCGATCTGCGCAAGCAATGCTGCCAGATTCGCAAGGTCGAACCTTTAAAGCGCGCGCTTGCCGGTAACAAGGCATGGATCACCGGCCAGCGCCGTGCGCAATCGAGCACTCGTACGGAGCTAGCCGTGCAAGAAAACGATGATGTGAACGGCTTGATCAAGTTCAATCCGCTGGCCGATTGGACGGAAGACGACATATGGCATTACATTCGCAGTAACAATGTGCCATACAACCCGCTGCACGACAAAGGCTACCCGTCGATCGGCTGCGAACCCTG
>DASVLY010000192.1:0-3497 GCA_036384635.1 Noviherbaspirillum sp.
AAAGTTAGAATTCCGGGTACATTCGCCCGCGATTGAAAATACCGGACGGATCGAATGCGTTTTTCAGATTGCGGTGGATCGCGGCGACCGCCGGTGCGAGCGGGTGGAATGCCCCGGCGCGCTTGTCGCGGCTGCGGTACAGCGTCGCATGGCCGCCCGCCTGCTCTGCGGCGCGACGTATGGTCGCGGCATCCAACTCCGTGCGCAGCCAGCGTTGCGCACCACCCCATTCGATCAATTGCGCGCCTTCGAGCGCCAGCGGCGGCGCGTGCGACGGCAAAGACAGGCGCCACACGCTGGTGTCGCCCTCGGTAAAAAACGAATTGGTCTGGTCGCGCAAGCCGCGCCAGAACGGCTCCGCCTCCGGCACCGTCTCGCCGCCCATCTTGCGGGCTGCCGCATCGACTGCTGCCCGCGCCCCGGACAGGCGCACGATCAGCATGCCGCAATGCCATGCGCTGGCCGAAACCGGCAGCGGCTGGCCGCCCCAGCGGTTCAACTGTTCGATCGCCTGCGCCTCACTCATCGAAAAACCGAGCGTGGTTTCGAAGAACGGCTTCGGCAACACTTTTAGCGACACGTCGAGAATCAGCCCGAGCGTGCCGAGGGAACCTGCCAGGAGGCGCGACACGTCGTATCCTGCGACGTTCTTCATCACCTGCCCGCCGAAACGCAGCACGTCTCCTTTCCCATCCATCAGCGTCGCGCCGAGCACGAAGTCGCGCACCGCACCGGCCGTCTGCCGGCGCGGCCCGGACAAGCCGGCGGCAACCACGCCGCCGATGGTGGAATCGGCAGTGAAATGCGGCGGCTCGAATGCCAGCATCTGCCGGTGTTCGGCAAGGGCCGCTTCGATCTCCGACAATCGCGTGCCGCAGCGCGCAGTGATCACCAGTTCGGTCGGATCGTAAGCGACGATGCCGCTATAGCCGCGCGTATCGAGCACCTCGCCTTGCAGCGCATGGCCGTACCAATCCTTGCTGCCGCCGCCGCGCAGACACAGCGGCGTGTTGCCGCTTGCCGCTGCGGCGATGCGTGACCTGAATTCCTGTAACACCTGTTCCATGTACCACTCATCAAAAACGCGGCAGGTCCGCGAACTTCATCTGCCCGCGCTTCACATGCATCTTGCCGTATTCCGCGCATCGATTCCGCGTAGGGATCGCCTTGTCCGGATTCAGCAGGAAAGCAGGATCGAACGCGCGTTTCACCGCGAAAAACGCTTCGAGTTCCTGCGGCGAAAACTGCACGCACATCGAATTGATTTTTTCGATGCCGACCCCGTGTTCCCCCGTAATCGTGCCCCCGACCTCGACGCACAAGGCCAGGATCTCGGCGCCAAACAATTCGGCGCGATGGAATTCGCCTTCCTGGTTGGCATCGAACAAGATGAGCGGATGCAGATTGCCGTCACCGGCATGAAACACGTTCGCGCAACGCAAGCCGTATTTGCGCTCCATCTCGTTAATGCGCGTCAGGACGTGCGCGAGCCGCTTGCGCGGGATCGTGCCGTCCATGCAGTAATAATCGGGCGAGATACGCCCGGCGGCAGGAAATGCATTCTTGCGGCCCGACCAGAATTTCTGGCGTTCGGCTTCATTCTGCGACACCGCAATCGCCGTTGCGCCCGACGCCCTGAGCACTTCGCTCATGCGCGCGATTTCCTCTTCCACTTCTTCCGGCATGCCGTCCGATTCGCACAGCAGGATTGCTTGCGCGTCGGTATCGTAACCGGCATGCACGAAGGGTTCGACCATGCGCGACGAAGTCTGGTCCATCATTTCCAAGCCGGCCGGGATGATGCCTGCGGCAATCACATTGGCGACCGCGTCGCCGCCTTTCACCACCGAGTCGAACGACGCCATGATCACGCGCGCCGTCTGAGGCTTGGGCACCAGCCTGACCGTCACTTCCGTGACCACGCCAAGCATGCCTTCGGAACCGATGAACACTGCCAGCAGATCGAGGCCGGGCGCATCCAGCGCGCCGCCGCCAAGTTCGACGATGTCGCCTTCGATCGTCACCATGCGCACCCGCATCACATTGTGCACAGTCAATCCGTATTTGAGGCAATGCACGCCGCCGGAATTCTCGGCGACATTACCGCCGATGGTGCAGGCGATCTGGGACGAGGGATCGGGCGCGTAATACAACCCGTGCGGCGCGGCGGCCTCGGAAATCGCGAGATTGCGCACACCCGGCTGCACCACGGCGGTACGGGAATACGGATCGAGCGCGATCAGCCTGTTGAGCTTTGCAGTCGACAACACCACGCCATCGGCAACCGGCATCGCGCCGCCGGACAAGCCGGTGCCGGCACCGCGCGGCACGACAGGCACTTTCAGCGCACGGCAAACGTTGATGACACCAACCACCTGCGCTTCGGTTTCGGGCAACACCACCACCATCGGCAACTGCCGATAAGCAGCCAGCCCGTCGCATTCATACGGCCGCGTATCTTCCTCTGTGAACAGAATGCAGTGTTCCGGCACCAGCGCACGCAACGCGGCGACAACCTCACGCTGCCTTTCAACAGTCCCGGAATACCCCCTCAGTCTTACATCCACCATGAAAACATCTGTCCTCTTTTTCAGGATTTGCGGAACGCAAATCCTTAATCCTTACCAGCGGACGATTTTACCGGGGTTCATGATGTTCTTTGGATCAAATGCATGCTTCAGGACACGCATTGTTTCAATCGCGCCCTCTCCATGCTCCTGCACCAGGAAACTCATCTTGTGCATCCCCACCCCATGCTCGCCGCTGCAGGTGCCATCCATGGCCAAGGCCCGCGCCACCATGCGCGCGTTGACGCCTTCGGCCTTCGCCAGTTCTTCGGGATCGTGCGGATCGATCATCATCAGCACATGGAAATTGCCGTCGCCGACATGGCCGATGATCGAATACATCATGCCGTTCTTTTCGCAATCGGCCTTGGTATCAAGAATGCATTCGGCCAGGCGGGAAATCGGCACGCAGCAATCGGTAGTGACCGAGCGAGCGCCGGGCCGCATCCGCAGCATCGCGAAATAAGCGTTGTGACGCGCGGCCCACAGGCGCGAACGCTCTTCCGGCCGTGTCGCCCATTCGAAGCCGGTAGCGCGATATTCAGCCACGATTTTTTGCACTGCCTGCACCTGTTCCTGCACGCTCGCGTCGCTGCCATGGAATTCGAACAGCAGCAGCGGTTGCTCCGGCAGATTCATCTTGTCGTGCGCATTGATCGCACGCACGCCGTTCTCGTCGAGGAATTCGACGCGCGCCACCGGCACACTCATCTGTATCGTCCGGATCACGGCGTTGACCGCCTCGCCTGTGCCGGGGAAGGAACAGACCGCAGCCGACACCGCCTCAGGCTGAGGATGGAGCCGCAGCGTCACTTCGGTGATGATGCCAAGCGTGCCTTCGCTGCCGACGAAGATGCGCGTCAGGTCGTAGCCGGCGGAGGATTTCTTCGCCCGCGTGCCGGTCTTGATGATGCGGCCGCCGGCGGTGAC
>DASVLY010000193.1:0-5131 GCA_036384635.1 Noviherbaspirillum sp.
CCGCAGCGGCGCTATCGTACATGCTGCAGGGGCTGAGAAAGCCGGTGATCGTCACTGGTTCGCAGATTCCGCTGGGCACCGCGCGTTCGGATGCGCCGCAAAACCTGATCACCGCGCTGCAACTGGCGGCGTCGGATGCGATCAATGAAGTCGCGCTGTATTTCAACCAGCGTCTGTTGCGCGGCAATCGCGCGACCAAGGTGAGTACAGAAAGACTGGAAGCGTTCGACAGCCCCAATTATCCGTGGCTGGGCGAGGCACGCATCGAGATACAGTTGAACCGGGCGGTGCTGCTGCCGCGTGCTGCGCACGAGCGCTTCGAGCTGCCGGACTATGGACATCATGTTGTGTTGCCGATGCGTTTCGTTCCCGGCATGCCGCTGGCCGCGGTTCAGGCGTTGCTGGACTTGAAGCCTCAGGCGGTGATCCTGCAGTGCTATGGCGCCGGCAATGCGCCGGATCGTGACCCGGCCTTGATGGACATGCTCTCGCACGCCAGCGTATCTGGTATCGTGCTCGCCGCCTGCAGCCAGTCGCCGCATGGCCGTGTGACGATCGGCACCTATGCGGCAGGGGCGGGAATGAGCGCCGCAGGCGTGATCGGCGCGCAAGACATGACCTTCGAGGCGATCTACGCCAAGCTGTATCACCTGCTTGCGCGCGGGTTGTCGGCTACCGATATTAGAACAGAATTGTTGCGCGACTTTAGTGGCGAGCTGACCACTTAGAGCGCAGGAATATCAACGAGCATTGCGTTTATTCGGCTTGCCGGCGTGTCGCTGCCGCATGCATCTCGCTTAGGATAATGGCGCCGATCACCAGCGCTCCGCCAGCGATGCCGCGCCAGCCGAGCAACTCGTTCAGCCATATCCATCCGAACAGTGCAGCAAATACCGGTTCCATCGCCAAAATGACGGCAGCCTTGTTGGCCGGCACATGGCGCTGCGCGAGCGCTTGCAGGAATATCATGCCGGCAGTTGCGCACACGCCCAGGTACAGCAGCGTCCCCATATGCGGCGCTACACGCGCAGGCAGTGTGGCGAGTGTGCCGTTGCCGACCGACTGCAACAGTGTCCACAGCGCCGCGAGAACGGCCATCACAGCGATTTGCGTGGCTGCCAGATGCCGCGCATCGTGCCGGTTCGAACGCTGTGACAGCAGCATCACGTACAGCGCATAGGCGAAGGCGCATGCGAGAGTCGCAGCGTCTCCCCGCAGGTTGCCGCCGTCTTCCCACGACATTAGTCCGATTCCGGCGCATGCCAGCAATGCCGCCAGCAGTGCCGGCCACGACAGGCGTGCACCGCACAGCAGGCCGAGAAAAGGCACGATCAGCACATTCAGGCTGGTGAGAAATGCGCTGCGGTTGGCCGAGATATGCTGCAGGCCGTACGCCTGCGTGACATAGGATGCCAAGCCCAGAATTCCGAGAAGTATGCCGTCGGCCCATGCGTGCCGCGGCGCTTTGAGCAGGAAGGGCGATAGGCAGACGGCTGCCAGCACGAAGCGGAAGGTGGAGATTTCGACGCCGTTCAGGTCGGCGGTGGCAGACTTTAGCAGCGGAAAGGTCGTGCCCCATACCAGGGTTACGCCTAACAGGATCAAGGCGCTTTGGTTCATGTCGCTGTTCTTGCTCTGAAAAAGTAGGGATTCAACGAAGGAAAGACTGGCGTGAAAGAGGTCTGCAATCTCGCACTATGGGCTTCCTCCATTTACACATCCTTGCAAAAATTTTTGGCCAAAACAACAGAATACGGTGCCATAGGACCATTCATGCGAAGTGCGCTACAACTTCGCTCCTCCCATATCCATGGGATTTGAGACACAAAAATTGGATAGTAGAATGCCGCTCTTATGTTATTGGCAACTTCAAAACAAACTAAAGTTTATAAGAGCCTGCTAATTTCGATTTGAGCTCGTGCTCAACGAGTGTGACAGAACTCTTGTAATTGATCTGCGCATTCGATGGCTTATGTATTGGTTGATTGAACCGTCCTGCAGTTGTGCTTGCCACTGGGAAATAGGATGCCTGAAGAAGTCGTGTCAGCGCTTACTGAGGAAGGATGAAGACCAAGGATGAATTTGGCTGCATAGCAGATATCTCATCCACTGTGCTGCGCAGGAGGAACTTGCTGTGCAGCAATGGGGCGATTACTCCAGTAACTATCGCTACTCAATCTTGAATGGAAAGAGGCATATTGTGAACTCTGATAAAAAGCTGAAAAAACCTACAGAATGGGCGTTCTGGAATCCCGGGCTCGATAATGATGACAAGACTCTCGGTGAAGTCTATCGGACACTGCCGACCTACGAATTCAACTCTTACCCGTTCATCGTTCTTCTATTGGAAAACCCAAAAAGTCCCTTTGCTTTAAAGGGCAAGTGTTCGCTGCTTACTCACGATCTCATTCATGTTTTGTTGGGTAGGGGTTTATTCGTTCAGGACGAGGCTTTCGTCATCGGTTATACGATGGGAACGTCGAAAACCATCGGCGGGTTCGAGAAGGAATTCTTCAAGTTTTGTGCGCACCGCCTCTATCCGCCGAAATACCGGTTTAAAAAAACCGACCTCGTGGTATATGACTTGGGGTTTATGGCGGGGCAAGACAACAAGATCGAGATCTTCAATATCGATCTCGCGTCCATGATGGATCAACGATTAGGCGATATCCGGGAAAAGCTGGGCATCAATACCACATTCCTCAAACAACTCTACTCGGTCGAACAAAAAATGATTCAGACAAAAGCAAGCGGCCGTATCCCTGCTTATTACAACCTTGACCTTGCAAAGGGGTGCTAGATGCCGGAAATCAGACAACTTTCTAATAGCGACGTCCTGGGCCGTAGTGTCTGGGTCGGTAATTGTGTCGAGGAAGTGTTCCTCGGTGATATCGACCCTGCCGAGATCGCACATGCCGCTAGTTTGTGGAATCATCTCCAAAAGGATTCCTATCTGAGCGATGGTGGTTCTTACCGCGAGCGCCGCTACGCTGAACTCATTTATAACCTCGACACTGACACGTTGAGCAATACCGGCAACAGGGATTTCTATCAATCGGAGAATTACAACACCGTGAACGGTGGGACGCGCCGGTTTGAGTTGATAGAGGAGTCGTTTTTGTCAGGCCGGCTGCTCCAGACAATTTTGCGCCATTTTGGAAGGCGCTTTGCCACGGCCCTTTCCGTCAATCGGCTTGAACTTTATTTGCATCAGGTTCGTATCATTGGCCGCGACGGGGAGAACGGGCTGCCGACGCCGGAAGGAATCCATAAAGATGGTGTGGACTATAGCTGCCAAGTCTTATTCTCGCGGGATAATGTTTCCGGCGGGGAAAGCATCATCTACGACAACGATAAAAAACCGTTGGTTGCTACTACGATGCGCGATCCCTTGGATTTTTATTGCTTCCGAGATCCGGACATCTACCACTCCGTCACGCCGATTGTCCCGGTTCAAAGTTCACGCCCTGCGAACAGAGACATTCTTGGAATCGAATTTTGCATTAATCGGGAGAAGGCGAAATAGGGTGGAAGAATCAAGGGGATTGCGATGATGGCAACTGAGCGGACAGGCGCGCGAATGTGGTTTGAAAAAGCTACTGTAAGAAATATGGCCTGTATCAGGCTCCAGGATGATTTCAACTGGCGGTTCCCGACGGAGATGAAGCCCTTGTTGGCTCATCCGCTTGTGCAGCGTCTTCCGAAGGAAACATACCGCTTTTTGAACATCCAGTCGTTCTACAAGTATCTGCACGATGTTTGCCTCACTGAAACAGATGTCGTCAACCGCGTTTCATTGTCGATTGCATATAATGCTTCGGCAGTGTTGTTTCCACCCGAAATTTCTGCGGAAGCATTCGCAGTCATTATTGACGAAGGATTCCATTCATACGTCGCACGTTTATTCTCGATGGAAATCGAACGGGTCACGTCCGTCAAGCCCCTCCGATTACCCAATGAGAACCAATTGGTGCGTGCGTTTCACACAGCAAAAGACGATGCTGGCGAAGAAGAGTCCTTGATTGCAGATCTGCTTTGTTGCTGCATATCCGAGAGCACATTTACGAAGGAAATTTTAGAGGCATCCAAATTGTCCGGCTATGATGAGACATTTCATCTGGTGATGTCGGAACATCTGCGGGATGAAGGGCGGCACTATAGTTATTTCAGACATGTGCTTACTTATTTTTGGGAAAAAGGCACGGAAGAGCAACAGCAAATAGCGGCGGATCTGCTTCCAAGTATTTTACTGACCTATTTCGGTAATGAGATAGACGCAAGCTTTGATGAATACTTATTGCGTTCTGCGGGGCTGGCAGAAAATGTGGTCACTGAGATAATCGAGGATGTCTACGGCAAGCCGCTGGCCTATGCTGAATTTCCTCGTCTAAAGAATTCGTTGGATTTTCTTCGACTTGCAGGCGTTTTGTCGCATACGCGCGTTGAATCGAACTTGAAGCAGAAAGGGCTTCTGGCATGACGAAAACAAAAGGAAGCGACCTGCTCATGCTGGTCTCGCTGGCTGCCCTTTGGGCAGGGTCCTTCTTTTTCATCAAGCTGGCGGTGGGGGATGTTGGCCCCATCCTGCTTGCATTTGCCAGAACGTCGATTGCAGGCCTGCTTCTCTTGTTTATCCTCAAAGTGCGTGCAGAAAACGTGGAGTTTGTGAAGAACTTTGTCCACTATTTTGCATTGGGAGGGATGAATGCTGCGCTGCCGTTTGTATTAATTGGGCTCTCTGAACAAAAACTGGATGTCGCTGTCGCTTCTACGCTTAATGCAATGACGCCATTGTTCTCCCTGGTGATTGCAGCGTTAATGGGAATGGAGCGAATGACGGGAATGAAATTGGTCGCCCTTGGCATCGGTGTGACCGGAGTCTATTTTGCAGCAGGCGGTACGCTATCGGATTCGCCGCCCATATCGTTGTATCACGTGCTCGCGTCCTTGCTCGCTGCTGGTAGCTATGCCGCAGCCGGAGTCTACTCAAAAAAATTCTCCATGCACATGCAACCGCTCTCGCTGGCATGTGGACAGCAATTGGGCGCTGCGTTGCTCCTGCTCCCGTTTGCCGTCCTCACTGACTTCAAGCCGGTCTGGTCCACGTCAGCTATTGCGGCCACCCTTGCCT
>DASVLY010000194.1:0-7118 GCA_036384635.1 Noviherbaspirillum sp.
GTGCCATCGGCGAGAGCGAGCGCAACGCCGCGCGCATCTTCAACGCCGACCACTGCTACGTCGTCACCAACGGCACGTCCACGTCCAACAAGATGGTGTGGCACCACACCGTCGCGCCCGGCGACATCGTCGTGGTCGACCGCAACTGCCACAAGTCGATCCTGCACTCGATCATCATGACCGGCGCGATTCCGGTGTTCCTGATGCCGACCCGCAATCACCTCGGCATCATCGGCCCGATCCCGCTGGAGGAATTCAAGTACGAGAACATCCAGAAGAAGATCGAAGCGAACCCGTTCGCGCGCGAAGCGAAGAACAAGAAGCCGCGCATCCTGACGATCACGCAATCGACTTATGACGGCGTGCTGTACAACGTCGAAACCATCAAGCAGATGCTGGACGGGAAAATCGACACGCTGCATTTCGATGAAGCGTGGCTGCCGCATGCGACCTTCCACGACTTCTACAAGGACATGCACGCCATCGGCAAGGACCGGCCGCGTCCGAAAGAGTCGCTGATCTTCTCGACGCAATCGACACACAAGCTGCTGGCCGGCCTGTCGCAGGCATCGCAGATCCTGGTGCGCGATTCGGAAAAGGTCAAGCTCGACCAGGACACCTTCAATGAAGCCTACCTGATGCACACATCGACCTCGCCGCAGTACGCGATCATCGCCTCCTGCGATGTCGCCGCGGCGATGATGGAGCCGCCCGGCGGCACCGCGCTGGTGGAGGAAAGCATCCTCGAAGCGCTGGACTTCCGCCGCGCGATGAGGAAAGTCGATCAGGAGTGGGGGCAGGACTGGTGGTTCCAGGTGTGGGGGCCGGATAACTTCGCCGAGGAAGGCATCGGCTCGCGAGAAGACTGGATGATCCGCGCCGAGGACGACTGGCACGGCTTCGGCAAGCTCGCGCCCGGCTTCAACATGCTCGACCCGATCAAGGCCACCATCGTCACGCCGGGTCTCGCGCTCGACGGCAAGTTCGGCGACACCGGCATTCCGGCATCGATCGTCACCAAGTACCTGGCCGAGCACGGCGTCATCGTGGAAAAGGCGGGCCTGTACTCGTTCTTCATCATGTTCACCATCGGCATCACCAAGGGCCGTTGGAACACGCTGTTGACCGCGCTGCAGCAGTTCAAGGACGACTACGACAAGAACCAGCCGATGTGGCGCATCCTGCCGGAGTTTGCCGCCGCCAACCCGCGCTACGAGCGCGTCGGCCTGCGCGACCTGTGCCAGCAGATCCACGACATGTACAAGGCCTATGACGTGGCGCGCTTGACCACGGAGATGTATTTGTCCGACATGCAGCCGGCGATGAAACCGTCGGACGCATTCGCGAAGATGGCGCACCGCGAGATCGAGCGCGTGGCGATCGACGAGCTGGAAGGCCGCGTAACCGCGATCCTGCTCACGCCCTACCCGCCCGGCATTCCGCTCCTGATTCCGGGCGAGCGCTTCAACAAGACCATCGTCGACTACCTGAAGTTTGCGCGCGACTTCAATGAAAGATTCCCCGGCTTCGAGACCGACGTGCATGGGCTGGTCACGCAGGATCTGGGCGGCAAGCGCGGATATTACGTGGATTGCGTCAGATGAATGGCCGTGAGCCCTCGCCTCTTCTCTGTCTGTGCCAGGGCCTATAAAAACATTTGGACGTACCTGACGGGATGCAATGCAAGGCGCGAGGAGGAGTCATGGCGAGCCATGGCGACGACGAGCAACGCCGCAGTGCGCCCGTCAGGCGTGGAACACATCGGGAAATTATTTCGTGCTCGTTTCCTAACGCTCCGACAACTCAAAATGGAACCGTTTTGCCGAAACGGCCACTCATTGAACGATTGCTTGTTGCAGCAATAAGGTTTTCGTCTCATTGCCACGTTGACGGTCCAATCATTTACCGTCTTCGCCATAAGAACGATTTCCCACATGTCATAGATGAGTGCCCTAAGCCAAGCTCCACAAACACAGTCGCTTGAGGCGCTTTGTTACTTTGCCAAAGTGTTGGCTTGGCTTAGAGGGTGTTATGAACCATTTCAGGGATCGCGTTCGGGCGAGAAGGGATGCAGTGCAAGTCCCTTGCAGGGCGCGCATTGGCTTGCAAGCCAATGCCGTTGCGCGGGCGGACGACATGCCGCCCGAATTCCCCGCTCCACCAGCGCTTGCGCAGGGTGGCCCCCTGCGCAAGCGCCGCAACGCCGCAATGCGCCCTTCTCGCCCGAACGCGACCCCTGAACCAGTTCATCACACCCTCTAGACGCCGTTCATAACATTAACAACATCCTCTACCGGAGAAACCCTGATGCGAAAATCACTCGTAGCCACACTGATTGCCGGCTCTTTCCTGTCGCTGAATGCGCAGGCAATCGACCTGCTACAGGTGTATCAGGAAGCGCTTGCCAACGACGCGCCTTATGCCAGCGCACGCGCGGCGCTGGCCGCCGGTCGGGAAAGAACGCCACAGGGACGCGCCGGCCTGCTGCCGACGCTCGGCGTATCAGGCGGATACAGCCGCACCTCTTTCGATACCACGGTTTCCGGCGTCGACGTCTCCCGCCACTTCAGCGGCAACAATTACACGGTCGCGCTGTCTCAGCCGCTGTTCCGTGTCGCCAACTGGGAGCAATACCAGCAAGGCATGCTGGCGTCCGCGCAAAGCGAAGCGCAATTCGCGCAGGCGCAACAGGACTTGATCGTGCGCGTGGCACAGGCCTACTTCGATGTACTGGCCTCACAGGATGCGCTGGAGACGGTGCGGGCGCAAAAAACGGCGATTACCGAGCAACTGGCAGCGGCCAAGCGCAATTTCGAAGTCGGCACCGCAACCATTACCGATACCCACGAAGCGCAAGCTCGTTACGATCTCGTGGTAGCGCAGGAATTCGCCGCGCAGAACGATCTTGAAATCAAGCACACCGCGCTGCAGCAGATCATCGGCAAGCCGCCCGGCGAACTGGCGACACTTGCGCCCGGTGTCAAGCTGAACAGCCCCGAGCCGGCTGCAATCGACAAATGGGTACAGAGCGCCGAGCAACAGAACTACGGTGTGGTCGGACAACAACTGGCGCTGGAAATCGCGCAACGCGACATCAGGCGCAACCGCGCCGGCCACTATCCGACAGTGGACCTGGTGGCCAGCCGCAGTCACACCAACCAGCCCGGCAGTTCATTGATCACCACTGGCAACGTCGGCAACACCACCTCGGTCGGCGTGCAGTGGGCCATTCCGCTGTTTTCCGGCTTTGCGGTCAACAGCCGCGTGCGCGAATCGATTGCGCTGGAAGACAGGGCACGTGCCGACTTGGAGAACGCCCGCCGCGTTGCGGCACAGAACGCGCGCCAGTTCTTCCTTGGTGTAAACGCCGGCCTGGCGCAGGTGAAGGCATTGGAGGCGGCGGAAGTATCGAGCAAATCGGCGCTGGAATCAAACTTGCTCGGCTACCAAGTCGGTGTGCGCATCAACATCGATGTGCTGAACGCGCAACAGCAGTTGTATTCCACCCAGCGCGACCTGGCCAGGTCGCGCTACGACACGATCGTCAACAGCCTGCGCCTGAAGTCGGCGGCGGGCACGCTGAAGGAAGAAGACTTGGTGCAGGTCAATGCACTGCTGAAGCACTGAACCGCTCACATAAAAATCGGCAATTACTTACCTTATTACACCATGCGGGAAATTATGATTTCATTGCATCACAGGCCACGTTCTGCCGCTGCAGTCGTTCTGATGTTATCGCTGCTCACAGGATGCGGCAACAAGATGTCAGGCGCGCAAGCGCAAGGAGCCGGCATGCCGCCGCCGGAAGTGTCGGTGGTGACGGTGCAGCCGGAACGCATCGTGATAACAACCGAACTGCCGGGACGGGTAGAAGCCACCCGTGTGGCGCAGGTGCGCGCGCGGGTGGCCGGCATCGTGCAAAAGCGTGAATTCCGGGAAGGCAGCGATATACGGGCCGGCGAAGTGCTTTATCGCATCGATCCCGCCCCCTTCAAGGCAGCATTCGACAGCGCGCAGGCGGCGCTGGCCAAGGCGGAAGCGAACCTCGCGCAAGCCACTCTGAAAACGCAGCGCTACAAGCCGCTGGTTGAAACCAATGCGATCAGCAAGCAGGAATACGACGATGTCGTAACCGCGCAAAAGCAAACTGCAGCCGATGTCGCGGCAGCCAGGGCGGCGCAGGAAACGGCGCGTCTGAACCTGGGTTATGCGACGGTAACCGCACCGATTTCCGGCCGCATCGGACGCGCGCAGGTGACCGAAGGCGCACTGGTCGGCCAGGGAGAAGCCACGCAGCTGGCAACCATCCAGCAGCTCGATCCGATCTATGTAACACTCACGCAATCGAGCGCGGAACTGCTGCGTCTGAAACGGGCGATGGAAAACGGCCAATTGAAAAGCGTCGGTCGCGATCAAGCCAACATCACGCTGATGACCGATGATGGACGCGCCTATCCGCATCCGGGCAAATTGCTGTTTTCCGATGTGAGCGTCGACGAAAGCACCGGCGCGATTTCGTTGCGCGCGACCTTCCCCAACCCGGACCGTTTTCTGTTGCCGGGCATGTATGCACGCGCACGGGTGGAGCAGGCGGTCGATGAGCAGGCGCTGACGGTGCCGCAGCAGGCGGTGACCCATACACCGGATGGGGCTGCGGTGATGGTGGTCGGCACCGATGGCAAGGTGGCCGCGCAGCCGGTCAAAACCGGCGCTGTTGCGCAAGGCAATAAATGGGTGATCACGCAGGGGCTGAAGGCTGGCGACAAGGTGATCGTCGAAGGCTTGCAGAAAGCCAAACCGGGTGCGGTAGTGAAACCGATGCCGTGGAAAGCGCCGACAGCCAAGGCGGAAGCGCAATCTGCACCAAAATCCTGAATTACGAATGTCACGCGTCGTTCGCTCTTCTCTCTGTCATTTCCACCAAGGCGGGAATCCGTAAGCCGGTTGCCGGCATCGCCTCAGCATGGTCGTGGGAATGACGGTGGAATTGACAGACGCCGAGTAACATCACTGCACAAGGAAACGCCAGATGGCAAAGTTTTTCATCGACCGCCCCATATTCGCGTGGGTAGTCGCACTCTTCATTCTGCTGGCAGGCGCGTTGTCGATCACCTTCCTGCCGGTGGCGCAATATCCGACCATCGCCCCGCCCTCCATCGTCGTCACCGCCGTCTATCCCGGCGCATCGGCCCAGACGCTGGACGAAAGCGTAACCAGCCTGATCGAACAGGAGATGAACGGCGCCGATGGTCTGCAGTACATCGAATCGCAAAGCGAAGCGAACGGCCAGGCGACGATCACGGTCACGTTTCAACCCGGCACCAATCCGGATCTGGCGGCAGTCGACGTGCAGAACCGGTTAAAGCGCGTCGAATCGCGTCTGCCGCAGGCGGTCACGCAGCAAGGCGTGCAGGTCAACAAGGCGCGCAGCAACTTCCTCCTGTTTGCCACCCTGTCGTCCACCGATGGCAGACTGGACCCGGTTGCGCTGGGCGATTATCTGTCGCGCAACGTATTGAATGAACTCAAGCGCGTACCCGGCGTCGGCCAGGCAACCTTGTTCGGCACCGAGCGCGCCATGCGCATCTGGATCGATCCCGAGAAACTGGTCGGCCTGAAACTGACGCCCGCCGACGTTGCCGCCGCGATCCGTAACCAGAATGCACAAGTTGCCTCCGGCACGCTGGGCGATCTGCCGAGTTCAACCTCGCAGCAGATCGCGGCGCCCATCGTGGTGACCGGCCAGTTGACGACGCCCGAGGAATTCGGCGACATCGTCTTGCGCGCAAGCACCACCGGCGCAACGGTGCGCCTGCGCGATGTCGCGCGCATCGAAATCGGCGGCCAGAACTATACGACCTCCGCACGCCTCAACGGCAAGCCGACCGCCGCCGTCGGCGTGCTGCTGTCGCCCACCGCGAATGCGCTCGCCACTGCCAAGGCGGTACGCGCGAAGATGGACGAGTTGTCGCGCTACTTCCCTGCCGGCGTGAAATACGACATTCCGTACGACACGTCGCTGTTCGTGCAGATCTCGATCGAGGAAGTGGTCAAGACCCTGCTCGAAGCGGTAGTGCTGGTGTTCCTGGTGATGTATCTGTTCCTGCAGAACATTCGCTACACGATGATTCCGACCATCGTGGTGCCGGTCGCATTGATGGGCACCTTCGGCACGATGGCCGCATTCGGCTTCTCGATCAACGTGCTCACCATGTTCGGCATGGTGCTGGCGATCGGCATTCTGGTCGACGACGCAATCGTGGTGGTGGAAAACGTCGAGCGCATCATGAGCGAGGAAGGCTTGTCGCCGCGCGACGCCACCCGCAAGGCAATGAGTCAGATCACCGGCGCGATCGTCGGCATCACGCTGGTGCTGGTGGCGGTATTCATTCCGATGGCCTTCTTCGGCGGCGCGGTCGGCGCGATCTATCGCCAGTTCTCGCTGTCCATGGTGTCGTCGATGCTGTTCTCGGCATTGATGGCGTTGTCGCTCACGCCCGCGCTGTGCGCGACGCTGCTCAAACCCGTCGAGGCCGGACACCATCATGACAAGAAAGGTTTCTTCGGCTGGTTCAACCGCAGCTTTTACCGCACCGCGAACAACTATCAGGGCATGGTCGCGAGAATGCTGGGCCGGACCGGACGCTACATGGCAATCTACGGCGCGATCATCGCCTGCGTCGCATTGCTGTACATGCGGCTGCCGACCTCCTTCCTGCCGTTCGAGGACCAGGGTTACCTGATCACCAACGTGCAACTGCCGCCGGGCGCAAGCGTCAACCGCACCAGATCCGTGATCGAACAAGTGGAGCAGTATTACCTGAAGCAACCGGGCATTGAGCGCACCGTTGCGGTATCGGGCTTCAGCTTCTCCGGCAGCGGGCAGAATGCCGGCCTGGTATTTACCCCGCTGAAAGACTGGAGCGAGCGCGGCAAGGGAGAAGGCGCGGCCGACATCGTCGGCCGGGCTTTCGGCGCGCTGTCGCAAATCCGCGATGCGATCATTTTCCCGGTCAATCCGCCGCCGATCCGCGAACTCGGCAACGCCACCGGCTTCACCTTCCGTCTGCAGGACCGCGGCGGCCTCGGCCATAACGCACTGCTTGCCGCACGTAACC
>DASVLY010000195.1:0-3244 GCA_036384635.1 Noviherbaspirillum sp.
GGTGATTTTTTGCTCGAACGGCTACGAGCATTGGATGTGGGACGATGCGATGTACCCGCCGCGCGAGGTGCAGGGCTTCTACAAAAAGCCGGAACTGGAGTTGCTGATCCAGCGCCGCGCCAGCCGCAAGCCGCTGGCGAAGGCGCTGATTAACAGCGAGATCGTCGAGCGTTACTACCAGACGCGCGCGGTGCGACGGATCAGTGAAGCCTTCGAGAAGGATAACCAGCGCAAGGCATTGGTGGTGATGGCGACCGGCGCGGGCAAGACGCGCACGGTGATCGCGCTGGTGGATTTGCTGATGCGCTGCAATTGGGCCAAGCGGGTGCTGTTTCTTGCCGACCGCGTGGCGCTGGTGAATCAGGCGGTGAGTGCGTTCAAGAAGCACTTGCCGGATTCGTCGCCCGTCAATCTGGTGACAGACAAGACGACGGAGGGCCGTGTTTACGTATCGACCTACCCGACGATGATGGGGTTGATCGATGAAGCCTTCGACGGGCAGCGCCGTTTTGGCGTGGGGCACTTCGACGTGATCGTGATCGATGAGGCGCATCGCTCGGTGTATCAGAAGTATCGGGCGATTTTCAAGTATTTCGACTCCTTCCTGGTCGGCCTCACGGCCACGCCCAAGGATGAAATCGACCATAACACCTATGGCCTGTTCGACCTGGAAACCGGCGTGCCGACCGATGCGTATTCGCTCGATCAGGCGGTGGCGGACAAGCATCTGGCGCCGTTGCAGGCAATATCGGTGCCGCTGAAATTTCAGCGCGAGGGTATCAAGTACGACGAGCTTTCCGAGGCGGAAAAGGAACAGTGGGACGCGCTGGAGTGGAGCGAGGAGGGCGAGACGCCGGATGCGGTGGATGCCGCGGCGCTGAACAAATGGCTGTTCAATGCCGATACCGTCGACAAGGTGCTGGCGCACCTGTGGAAACGCGGACTGAAGATGGGCGGCGGCGATCAACTGGGCAAGACCATTATTTTTGCCAAGAACGATAAACACGCAAAGTTTATTGCCGACCGCTTCGATGTGAATTTCCCGCACTACAAGGGTAAGTTTGCCCGCGTGGTGACGTACCAGACACCATATGCGCAGACCCTGATCGATGATTTTTCCGCCAGGGACAGAATGCCGCATATCGCCATTTCGGTGGATATGCTGGATACCGGCATCGACGTGCCGGAGGTGGTGAATCTGGTGTTCTTCAAGACGGTGCGTTCCCGAACCAAGTTCTGGCAGATGGTGGGGCGCGGCACGCGCCTGTGCCCCGATCTTTTCGGCCCCGGACAAGACAAGACATTTTTCTATCTGTTCGACTATTGCCAGAACCTCGAATTCTTTAGACAGAACCCGGACCATACCGAGGGATCGACCAGCGAATCCTTGAGCGCGCGCCTGTTCAGGGCAAGGCTGGCGATGATTGCCGGACTGGATCGAAAGCTGGGCGATGGGTATCGCATCGAAGAGGCGCAGCCGCCTTATGGCGATGTTCTCACCGAGCCGCAATTGCGCGGTGCGCTGGCGGGGCATTTGCACCAGGCGGTCGCGGCCATGAATCTCGATAACTTCGTGGTGAGGCCGCAGCGCCGCTTGGTGGAGCGCTTTGCCAAGGCCGATGCATGGCATGTGCTGCGGGCGGAAGATGCGGGCGAGCTGGCGCGGAATGTGGCGGGCTTGCCGACGGAACTGGCCGACGAAGACGAAGAGGCCAAGCGTTTCGATCTGTTGATTCTGCGCACCCAATTGGCGATCCTGCAGGCCGGGGCGGATTTTGCGGGACTGCGCGATCAAATCCGGGTTATCGCAAGCGCCCTGGAAGAGCAGGAGGCGGTGCCCGCGATCAAGGCCGAAATGGTATTGATTCAATCCATCGTCGGCGACGAGTGGTGGGAGGATGTCACCCTCGGCATGCTGGAGAATGCGCGCAAACGGCTGCGCTCCCTGGTGAAGCTGATCGAGAAGCGAAAGCGCGTAGTGGTGTATACCGACTTCGAGGACGAGCTTGGCGCCGATGCCGTCATCGACCTGCCCGAAGTGGCGAATGGCCTCGACATGGCCCGGTTCAAGGAAAAGGCGCGGCAGTTCCTCAAGGCCCATGAAAGCCATTTGTCGCTGCAGCGCCTGCGGCGCGGCCAGCCGTTGACCGGTTCCGACCTGAGCGAACTGGAAAACATGCTGCGGGAGGCGGGCGGCTCAAAGGAAATCATCGACCGGGCGGCGGAGCAGGCGCACGGGCTGGGTTATTTCATCCGTTCGCTTGTCGGCCTGGACCGTGAGGCCGTTTCGCAGGCATTCAGCCGGTTTGTGAGCGGGACAACGGCAGCGCCGGATCAAATCGAGTTCATCGGACTCATTGTGCAGGAATTGACGCAGGCGGGCGTGATGGAGGCGGAACGCCTGTACCAGTCACCCTTCATCGACATCAATCCATTGGGGCCTGAGGGCGTATTTCCATCGGCCGTGGTGGATCAGTTGTTTAAGGTGATTGCCGATATTCGGTTGAGTGCGGCTGCTTGAGCCTATCCACGCGGCCGTACTCGTCGCAGTCGATTTTCTTGCCGGGGCGGTTGGGGATGCTCTTGCATCGGGCGGTGAAGGTGTCAGGTGCCGCGTATCCGTTCAGCCAGGAATGACCTTGACCGAACGGATACGGTACGGACTCCGCTCCTGTCCTACTTCGCGAGCCGGTCCGCGAGATCCTGCGCCAGCCCGCACATGGTCAGCGTCGGATTCCACGATCCTGAAGTCGGGAACAGCGCCGCGCCTGTCACGTAGACATTCTTCACTCCGTGCGGGCGATAGTCGGTGCCGACCACCGAGGTGTGCGGGTCGGTTCCCACCCATAATGGAGAAGCCTCGTGCACCACGATATTGAGGCGAATCTGATCCGGGCCGGGACGGGATGTGCTCCAGGAACCCTCGCCTCCGGGAGCGTCGATCCAGTACTCGATTTCCGGTGTTCCGCCGCTCGTGGTCATGGCCTGGATCGACTGGTAGGTTGCTTCGTCCAGCACCTTCCATAGACGCATTTCTTCCTCGCCCGGTATCAGTTGCAGGGAAATATTCGTTGTCGGGTTCTGTTCGTCATTGCGACGGATCCAGTTGTTCGGATTTTTCTCGCTGACTTCGCCCAGGGTCGCGCAGACGAACACGACATAATCCTCCGAACCGATCAATTGCTGCATCGAGGGCGCGGCCGCCGCATCCGGGTATTCTCGCTCCATCGTACCCATGTCGTCC
>DASVLY010000196.1:0-3554 GCA_036384635.1 Noviherbaspirillum sp.
GGACTTTACCTGGACAAAAGTCGATTATGTCCCCTTGCTCCCGAGCAGATCGGTACCATCGGCAAGATAACGAGTCCGCATGTTCCCACATCGGAGTCAGCTCAACCGAATCTGGAGCCGCACGTCAGGGACATCGACGCGCGCACTGCTACCCACCTCACATGCGCACGCGCAACCCTTGACCTTGTCAAGGCTTTATTGCCATTCGGGGCGGGCAACCAGATAAAGGATCTGGTACGCACCGGCTGAGAGAGCCATATCCGGTCCGTCCTTGCGAAAAAAGCTGCCGAAGGAGCGGTATCCAAAGCACCTCCAGAGCAGAAATGCATCGGCCGTGCAACGGCCGCAATCTCATGGAAATCGGGTTTCTGCGATGAAAATGCTGCACTGGCGTTTGCCATCCTTCGTTCGCTACCGGAGCTGAAAGATACCCGGATCGACTGGATAGTGAATCGAAAGTTGCGCCATAACATGGCAATAATACGCGGCAACACCCCTGAACATGATGTGATCGTCGATCCTTGGATGATATTCCCTGTCCCATGCTTGCTGGCCGATGCGACGGGGTTTCATCAAGAAATGGCGCAACCTCCTGAAATGAATCCGGACAACCGAGTTGTCTCGTCGAAACCGGCAGGCGAGCTGTTTCCGCCGCTTGACGTTGCTGCCATATTACGCGCACATGAAAAATTGCCGGCAGGATTCAAGGATCCGCATGTCCAATATAGTCAAAAGATTTATTTTTCGACTCCGGCAAAGAGAATCCATGACAATATAACCGACCCCGACGATCCTGATGCGTGGGACATTTCTTACAACGGAAATCCGAACACAAAATATCGACTGGAAGGCAACGATGGGGAACCGCCGGTCATGCTGCGCTTCGACATGCAACGTGTCGCGAAAAATCACCAAAACCGTTGAGGACTCCTTCCCTAAAGCGGTTTGATGGTCAGTCCAACAGGCTGTTGAAAAACTACTGCGCGGGCCGATCCCGGGGTCTGCGGTGCTCTGCGTACCACTCGTACGCGTGCGCTCCTCGCCCCCAGGCTCGGCCCGCTCGCTACGTTTTTCAACAGCCTGCCAAGAACCTGTTCAGGGAGCCAAGGCCGGCCGAGGAGCACACGCCCACGAGTAGTACGCGAGCACCGCAGTCCTGAGATTGGCCCTCTACACTGATCAGCAAACCGCTCTAACCTCACCCACCCTGCGACGGCCTCTGTTTGCGAAAATCCTTCGAATGAATGCCATGCTTCTTCAGCAGCATTTGCAGATGCGAGCGGTTCATATCGCATCGCCTTGCCAGTTCCGCGACGGTGCCGCCGACTTCCTTCAGGCCCCGCTCCAGGAATGCCCTTTCCGCTTCATCGCTGGCCGCACGCTTTGCTTCACTTAACGACGCGGGAACGGCGGCAGCGCCGTTTTCCTGTCCACTACCATATGCCGCCAGCCCCGGCGGCTTCGGCCGTATATCCTCGGGCAGGTGGTCAATATCGGCCGTGTCGCCCGCAAGACATGAGAGCCGGTAGACGATATTGCGCAGCTCCCGGATATTGCCCGGATACGCATAATTCAGCAGGAAGGTGCGCAGCCTCGGCGTCATCCTGAACGGTTTCCGCTTCAGCGTTTCGGCGGCCTCGTCGCCATAGTAGGCAAGCAGCAGCGGAATCTCGTCCTTGCGTTCGCGCAGCGGCGGCAGAGTGAGATGAATGACGCTCAAGCGGTAAAACAGGTCTTCGCGGAACGTGCCTTCCACGATCAGGCGGCGCAGGTTCTTGTTGGTCGCGGCAACGATGCGCGCATCCACGGAAACGATTTCGTCCGATCCGACGCGCTGAATTTCGTTCGACTGCAGCACGCGCAGCAGTTTCACCTGTCCCTGCAGCGGCAATTCCCCGATTTCGTCGAGAAAAATGGTTCCCTTGTGCGCGCTCTCGAACTTGCCTTTGCGGTCGTTGGCCGCGCCGGTGAACGCGCCCTTCTTGTGGCCGAACAGCTCGGACTCCAGCAGGTTCTCGGGGATCGCGCCGCAGTTGACCGAGATGTAGGGTTTGTCGGCGCGCGAGCCGTTCGCATGAATGACTTTCGCCATCAACTCCTTGCCGGTTCCGCTCTCGCCGTCGATCAACACCGGCAGATCGGTGGGTGCAGCCTTCTCCGCGACTTCCAGCGCATCGAGCAGTTTCGGGTTGTCGCCGAACGTCCCTTCAAAAACGAAGCTGCGCGCCAGCAGCGCCTGACGCCGCCCGCCCGGCGTCTGATCCGGCGGCGCCAGGTCCTGCAGTTCCGTCTCGGCGCTGGCCGCCTGCACGAAACGTTCCTTGTGCGACAACTGCATCACTTCATCGCGCAGCGCGTTGGATTGCCGCAGCAGCTTCTCTATATCCGCCCGTTCCAGTTTCGTCGACCAGCGCAGCGTCGAACGCAGGATTTCGATTTTCTCCAGCAGTCCCGCATACGACATCGCGGAACCCGGACGCCCGCCCGGATTGAAAAGTTTCATGCGGCGCTCAATTGCTTCTGCACCAGTTGGTAATACATGCCGCGCCGGTCCACCAGTTCTTCGTGCCGCCCCTGTTCCACGATTGCGCCCTCATACAGCACGAGGATTTTGTCGGCCCGCATGATGGTGGAAAGCCGGTGTGCGATGATGACGGCGGTGCGCCCCTTCAGGATGTCGCTCATGTTGCCGATGATGTTGCTCTCCGATTGCGTATCCAGTGCGGAAGTCGCCTCGTCGAACACCAGCAGACGCGGATCGTGGTACAAGGCCCGCGCAATGCACAGCCGCTGAATCTGCCCGCCGGACAAACCGACGCCGCGTTCGCCCACCACCTGCTCGTACCCCAGCGGCATCTTGGCGATGAACGCATGCGCATCGGCCATCTTCGCCACTTCCTCGATGCGCCTGCGGTCCGGGCTTTCGTCGCCGCTGGCGATGTTCTCGGCGATGGTTCCCGAGAACAGCAGGTTGCTTTGCATGACATAGCCGACCTGCGCCCGGTAATACTCCTTGTCGATCACGTTGATGTCGTAACCGTCGACGACGATCTTGCCCTCCGTCGGCGTATAAAAACCCACCAGCAATTTAGCCAGCGTGGTTTTTCCCGAGCCGCTGCGGCCGACAATCGCAACCAGTTCTCCCGGCTTGATATCGAGACTGATGTTTTCCAGCACATACGGGGTTTCATTGCCGCCGTAGCGGAAATAAATATTGTCGAGGCGGATTTCTCCCTGCAGATCGGGCAGCACCACGCGCGAGGGCAAGTCTTCCGGCTTTTGTTCCGGCTCCATGTCCAGCACATCGCCCAGACGCTCCATCGCCACCCCGGCATCGTTCAAGCGGCTCCATAAGCCGACCAGCCCCATCAGCGGCGCCAGTACGCTGCCCATCAATGCATTGAACGCAATCAACTGGCCGATCGACAATTGATGATCCAGCACCAGATCCGCGCCCACCCACAGGATGGCGATGGTGGTGGCCGCATTGAGCAACTGGCTCGCAAGTCCGACCAGGATATTGAACGTCTGCGCATGGTATTGCACCTCCAGCG
>DASVLY010000197.1:0-9956 GCA_036384635.1 Noviherbaspirillum sp.
TGCTCGGTTACCTGGCCGCAGGGATGATCGCAACCGATGTCGCGGTCGCGCCCTTGTTGGCGGCGCGTCTGCCTTCTCTGGAAGTTGTCGTGCCTGGTCTGGGAATGTCACTGAACATACCGGGCCTCTTCGGCGCGGCTGCCGTGATTGCAGCGGGAACATGGCTGGCCAAGCGAGGTGCGCGCCGCAAGTCCTGAGTCCTGCGTTCCACGTATAATCGGCGCATGGTACCTCATCCCGCGTTTGAATTCGCCGCGAAAACCGATACGGGGCTGATCCGGTCACACAACGAAGACTCGATTGCGATCAACCCCGACTATGGTTTTGCGATTCTGGCCGATGGCATGGGGGGGTACAATGCTGGCGAAGTCGCAAGCGATATCGCGACTTCCGTGCTGAAGGATGCGCTGGAAGACGGTTTGAAGCAGTTGCAAAGCAAACATGAGTTGCGCGCGCACTGCGACAAACAGATTCATCAACTGATGATCGATTCCATTCAGCGCGCCAATACCGCCATTCTTCATGCGGCGGACGCCGAACCGGAATATGCAGGGATGGGCACCACGCTGGTGGCTGCGCTGTTTCATGAAGGTAAAGTCACGGTTGCCCATGTCGGCGATTCGCGCGCATACCGGTTGCGGCAAGGGACGTTGGAGCAGATCACGCACGATCACTCGCTGCTGCAAGAGCAGATCGACGCCGGCTTGATTGCGCCGGAATGGGCGAGGTTTTCGCTGAACAAGAACCTTGTGACGCGCGCTGTGGGCGTCGGGTTCGACATGGAAGTTGAAATCCATGATCACGATACCGAGCCGGGAGATGTTTATCTTTTATGCTCGGACGGCTTGTCCGACATGCTCGATGTCCGGGAAATCCAGGGCATATTGAAGGATTGTGGTGCCGCCTTGGAGGAGGCGTGTGACACGCTGGTTCAACGTGCGAACGACAATGGCGGGCGCGATAACATTTCCGTCATTCTGATAAGAATCCCGGCGAACAGCGGTGCATCGGGGAACCTGTTCGGCAGGATCATGAATTGGCTCACGTGAATTTGGTCAGGGGAATGAGATGGCAAGGATTGTCCTCACGCTGGATGACAAGGTACTGCGGGAACTGGTGCTGTCGAAGGATCGCATCACCATCGGGCGCGGACCGCACAACGACCTTGTGATCGACAGCCTTGCCGTCAGCGCAGAGCATGCGGCGATTGCCGCGATTGACGGCGATATGCTTCTGGAAGATTTGAACAGCACGAACGGCACGCAAGTCAACGGCCAGCCGGTGAAAATGCATTTTTTGCAGGATGGCGATGTGATCGAGCTGGCGCAGTACCGGATCGGATATGTCGCCGATTCCGATGGTGTGCAGCCTGTGAGAACGCCCATGATCCGGGTCTTGAATGGCGCCAACGCCGGCAAGGAAACTCTGCTGACCAAGACGCTGACTACCCTCGGCCGGCCTGGTGTGCAGGTGGCGCTGATAACGCAGCGCAATGGCAGCTTCTATCTCACGCATGTCGAAGGTAATAGTTATCCATTGGTTAATGGAGTGACGATTGCTGCTCAGGAATACAAACTTCGTCATCGCGACATCATCGATTTGTCTGGCACTCAGCTTGAATTTTTGTTGAATTGATCATGCTGACTCAGGCTGAAGCTTGGCTGCATAGGTGACAGTTTTTTGCAGTAAAACGGTCTTGATGCAAAAAACGTTTTCCTTAATGACAAAAACTGTCAGTGATGTCGCAAGTGATGTGATGTGAATCACGAAAAACTGCGTGAAATGCCGAATTCCTGTATGGCACGGTGATTGCGTTAGTGCATGCATGGCAGATTCCCTGCCTACTTGCCAAAGAGGAGAAACAAAATGAAATCAATGAAAATGAAGCAACAAGCGCAAAGCGGCTTTACTCTGATCGAATTGATGATCGTTGTGGCGATTATTGGTATTTTGGCTGCTGTGGCGATTCCGGCATATAACGACTACACGAAGAAGGGGCGCTTCTCCGAAGTCCAAGGGTTAGCAGAGGCACTCAAGAAGGATGTCGCACTTTGCGGTTCAGACAATACTGCAGCCCCAGGTACATTCACAGGTTGTAATAGCGGTTCGTCGGGTATCCCGGCGGCAGTGACAACCGCTACCGCTAACACAACCTCGCTTGCGGTGGCGAATGGCGTCATTACCGGTACGGCTACTCCAGCTGCGGATAGTGTTACTACAGTGTTGACTCCTGCCATGGACACCTCTACTGGTGTTGTTACATGGACTAACTCCGGTTCTTGTACTAATAGGGGCTGGTGCAAGGCTAATTAATTTCCTAATGCTTCTGTAAGGGGCGCGCTTAACCGGCAATCGAAGGTTGTCTCAGCTTGTTCGAGCAAAGTGGGTGATTACTGGTTTTAGGTGTTCACAGCACCTCGATTCAAAGTTTGAATCGAGGTGTTTTTATTCTTGTAAGCAGCGAAATGAAAAGCAGGGTAACGAAATAAGGATGTGAAAAGTGCCGAAGTGGATACAGCTGCGTACTGATATGTTAAGTGCATGCATTGATAAAACGATGCTTATTGAATTATGGGTCGCTAGCATTGGAAAATAAAAACATGAAACAGATTGCACTTGAAGATGTTGTTAAGACCTATCGACGCTATGCACCTTTCTATGATCGTCTCTTCGGGGCGATTTTGGAACCTGGTCGCCGAGCTTTAGCGGATGTGGTCTGTAAATCGAGCCCTGATTCAATATTGGAAGTAGGCGTTGGGACAGGATTAATGTTGTGCAGATATCCGACTAATTCATCCATTGTTGGCATTGATGTCTCAAGTGAAATGCTTGAGGTTGCAAGTAAAAGGATAAAGGGGGGAGGAGAGCGCAACATTCGGCTTATGAAAATGGATGCCGAGACAATGGATTTTCCCGATGGGCATTTTGACTGTGTTGCCGTACCTTACGTTTTATCTGTTACGCCTGATCCCTGCAAGTTAATAGCCGAAATTAGGCGCGTCTGCCGCAAAGGAGGATCAATTTTTATCCTTAATCATTTTAGTGGCAGTAATTTTTGGTGGTTTCTGGAACAAGCCGTACGGTCCGTTGCTGACAAAATAGGATTCCGCTCGGATTTCAGCTTTGACGAGCAGATTCTCAAGCATGACTGGGAAGTGCTGTCAGTAAAAAACGTCAACTTCCTTGGTCTTTCCAAACTTGTTGCAATTCGTAATGTTTGAAATGCGAACGATGCAAGCAGTCAGACGAGTCGGGATGGATGTGGCAGTTTGGTGTTGCATTCCATCTGTTTTTCTCTTCTTTTACGTTCATGGTTATGCTGTTTCCAGTGAAGCAATTGGTGCACATCTTTATCTAGTGCTCGTTGGTCTGCTGGGCTTGTCCATGATCAGACTCACGTTGTATCGGTTGGTTGCCAACCAGCGTGTGGTGCATATAGTCGTATCCTGCGTTATTTCCGCCGTGCTAGTGTTAATGCTTTTGTATTACGCCTTAGTGTTGATCGGCCTTCGATCATGGGCGCGCGTGATTTCCTGGGAGTTGGTAACGAGTTATGCGATACAGTTGCCTGAGTTGATGGACGCTCTTGGATTTTCTGTTCATCTCGTAAGCGTGTTGTTCGCCATAGTTTATTTTGCTCTGATGTATGCAGCCTATGTTTACATTAGAAGATTTGATTGGGTGTCGATCCTGTTACCTAGGATTTCCGGATTGTCACATCTGTCTATTGTCGCTGCCGGATTTGCTATTTGCGCGATTGCTTTATATCAATTTATCTTGATCCCCCCGACACAAAAGTCCGAGCCACTGAGTCTGACCTTCTTTCCCAAGGCTGCGGCCAAAAATCTTCAGCGTCATGCGATTGATAATTTAATGGCCGAAAAACTTGATCGTTTGGAAGATGCGGCAAGATCATCCTATGTGCCCAATAAAAAGACGGTCAAGGATAACTTGGTTCTGATTGTAGTCGATGCGCTTCGGCCAGATCATATGGGAATCTATGGTTACCAACGAGATACCACACCCAACATCGCATACTTAACTCGATCTCGGCAGGGGTACGCAGTAAACAATGTGCGAGCTTCGTGTGGTGATTCGTCATGCGGCCTTCTTAGTCTGGCTAGTTCGAAATTTCTACACCAGTTTTCGAATAGGCCTTTTACGCTGCAACAAGTGCTGCGACAGCAGGGCTACCGAGTTGAAATGATTTTGGGGGGAGATCACACCAATTTCTATGGGCTCAAGGAGTTATACGGAGAGGTTGACAGCTATTTCGATGGTTCCATGGCGGGACACGGCTATTATGCCAACGATGACCAACTTGTCATCGACCATACAAAACACCTTCCTACGTGGGATGGCAAGCCTGTCATGATGCAGTTCCATCTGATGTCTTCCCACATTCTGGGAAAGCGGCATGGTCGATTTGCAAAGTATTCTCCTTCAACAAATTACGCGCTTCCCGAGAGACGTGCCAACAGGACTCGTGAGGAGTTTGTAAATTTCTATGACAATGGCGTTATGCAGGCGGATGCCGTTATCCATGATCTGCTAGCGATACTTGAAAATAAAGGCTATCTAAAAAATGCACTCGTCGTCATTACGGCTGATCATGGAGAGGCCTTGGGAGAGCATGGCCTTTATGCACATGCGAATAGCGTCCGTGAAGAAGCCCTGCGTATTCCGCTGATCTTTATTTCATATGGGTATCAATCCAACATCAGACCTGAAGCGAGAATTGCCATGTCGCAAGTGGACATTGCTCCAACGGTTCTCGCCGACTTTGGTTTTTCTATCCCAGAAACATGGTCCGGTATTTCGATGCAAAGTTCGCGACGGAATAGTTACTCATATTTTCAGGAAGGACAAGCTGCAGGATTGGTTGATCACCGCGATCCACAAAACTTATGGAAGTACTGGTTCGATGCGAAAAATGGGAGTGAGTATGCATTCGATCTTACTCGTGATCCAAAGGAGAGCAACAACTTGATCAATCAAGCGCCATCACACCTAAGACGCGACTGGCGGCTGCAGCAGGTACAACTAATGCGTGGCATGCAGGGAGGGAAGTAAGCGATAGATCAAGACTCAGTTTCAGAATAACACCAAGGTAAAGCCAAAATTGGCTGCTGTAATGAGGCTATTGAAAGTAATACTAAAAATGTGCACATCCATGAATCGGTTTAATGCTTCACTTGTTCATTTGCTAGGAAGTGCTGTTGTCTTGTTTCTGGTATTTGCTCTGGTTCGCTTCATCTGGTATCCGGAACCATTTTTCAGTTCAGCTAGCGGCATCAACCTGATGTTGATTTTGGTTCCGATTGATTTGGTGGTCGGACCATTGGTTACCTTGATTATTTTTAATCCCAAGAAAGCATCGCTCAAATTCGATTTGGCATGCGTGCTGGCCTGCCAAATTGCATTCCTGTTCTACGGGTTATGGTCGATTTATCTGGCACGCCCTGTGTATGTGGCTTTTGATGAAGACTGGTTTCGTTTGGTATCGGCAAATGAAATCGAGGCCAAGGAACAGGCCAAAGCGAAATATCCGGCGTTCCGGTCGCTTCCGGTGCTTGGTCCGCAAGTGATTGGGACGATCATGCCTGCCGACCGCGAAAAGCGTGCACAAATCGTTGTGGCCAGCATCAGCGGAATGGGGGTGCAAAATCTTCCCGAATATTACGTACCGTATAACGACGTCATGCCGATCGTGAAATCGGTAGCGAAGACTGCGAAGGATATGAAGTTTCTCTCTGGCGAAGAGCGCGCGCGCGTGTCGTCATATGAACTAAAAATGACTCAACAAGGCAGGCAAGTGCGCTTTGTTCCACTGCGCGCTAAGACAACATTGATGTTTGTGGCCGTTGATCCAAAGAACGGTGCGGTCATCGAAATATTCTAAGTTATGTTGCCCAATCTCCAGACTTGCCCCCGCGCTTCTCTATTACTTGTATATCCGTCATCGCCATCCCGCGATCAACCGCTTTGCACATGTCATAGATCGTCAGCAATCCGACTTGTACCCCGGTCAGTGCCTCCATCTCGACGCCCGTCTTCCCGTAGGTTTCTGCGCGTACGGTGCAGGTGACGCTGGAAGATGTTATATCGGTCTCGAAATCTGCTGTGACGTGCGTTAGGGCCAATGGATGGCAAAGCGGAATCAAATCACTAGTCCGCTTCGCCCCCATAATCGCAGCAATTCGCGCAACCCCCAGCACATCTCCCTTTTTCGCCGTCCCCGACTGGATAATTGCCAATGTCTCCGGCTTCATACGAATCGTGCCGCTCGCAATCGCAACCCGGTGTGTGTCATTCTTTGCGCCGACATCAACTATATGCGCTTGCCCGGCTGAGTCGAAGTGGGTGAGTCTCTCCGATCCGGTTGCGGGAGATGGAGGATCGTTTTTGATGCTCATAGGTAAAAGAATGTGATGAGTCTTGATCGCTCTGCAGGTGGAGGTATCATAGCACCGTGAAATCCAGATCGATTCTATCCCGCGCCTGTTCCGCCAGGAAGCTCGTCGGCATTGCCGCCCTTGCCGCCATTTGTGCGGCTCCGGCAGCCATGTCGCCATCTTTGGTCGCTGCGCAAAATCTTCCCAGCCTCGGCGACACCGATCGCGAGGAGTTGTCGCCGCTGATGGAGCGCAAGCTCGGCGAGCAGATCATGCGCGATATCCGGCGCGACCGCGATTATCTCGACGATGCGCCGCTGAGTGAATATCTGAACAATTTCGGCACCACTTTGCTGACGGCGCGCCCCGAGGCGCGCGGAGAAGCGGGCTTCGACTTTTTTTTCTTCGCGGTGCGCGATCCGATGCTCAACGCATTCGCGCTGCCCGGCGGCTTCGTTGGCGTGCATTCGGCGCTGATCCTTGCCGCGCAAAATGAATCGGAACTGGCGTCGGTGATGGCGCACGAAATCGGCCACGTCGCGCAGCGACATATTGCGCGCATGCTGGGCAAGCAACGCCAGGATTCGCTGATTCCGTTGGCCGCCGTTGTATTGGCCGTGCTGACGGCGCGGGCGAGCTCGGATGCATCGGCGGCGTTGCTGATGGGCGGGCAGGGCACTGCAATCCAGCGGCAGCTTAATTTCAGCCGCGACGCCGAACGCGAAGCCGATCGGGTAGGTTTGCAGATCCTTAAAGATGCGGGCTACGACACGTCGGGCATGATCGCGTTCTTCTCGCGCATGCAGGCCGCCACCCGTGCCTACAGCGATGCCGTGCCGGCCTATCTGCGCTCGCATCCGCTGACGACAGAGCGGATTGCCGACATTCAGGCGCGTACGCGCGACCAGCGCTACAAGCAGCGCGCCGACAGCCTGGACTTCCAATTGATTCGCGCACGTGTGCGGGTATTGCAGGACCTCTCTCAACAAGGTTTGCGGAACGCTGCGACCGTGTTCCGATCACAACTGCAACAACAGACGCCGGCGCAGATTGCTTCAGCGAAGTACGGACTGGCGGTGATCGCATTGCGGCGTGGCGAGCCCGACAAGGCGCAAACGCTGTTGCGGGAGGCTTATGCGGCGTTGCAGGGGGCGGCAGCGCAGAATGCTATTCTGGCCAGCCTGGACATCGAGATCAAACTGGCGGACGGTCGTTCCGCCGACGCATTGAAAGCGGCGGAAGCTACTCGCGCGAAATTTCCGCTGTCGCGCGGAATCGCACGTCAGTATGCGGAAAGCCTGATTGCGATGGGCCGCTACGACGATGCGGTGAATTACCTGCGCGATCAGGTGCAGTTGTATCGTCAGGAACCGCAATTGCAGGACCAGCTCGCCAAAGCGTATGCGGCGCAGGGTAAGCAGGCGTTGCAGCATCTGGCGCTGGCGGAATCGTACGCATTGAACGGGAGTGTATCGGCGGCGTTGGACCAGCTCGGTATTGCGCGGCGTGCGTCTGATGCGTCGTTTTATGATCAGTCGGTGATCGATGCGAGGGAGCGCGAGCTGAAAGAGCGCTGGCGCGAAGAACTCAAGGAGGCGCAGCGGCAGCGGTAACGTTCAGCGGCTGTCCGGTTCAGGCGCTGTCACAAAACCGAAATGCGCTGCGATTGCGTCGCGCCGGATGTACTGAACCGGGATGTGACGGCCCGCATGCTCCAGCGTCAGGCCGTCATCCTCATGCGGCTGGGTGATCCACGCCAGAAGCTGTTCATCGTTCGCTACGGCACCTTCCATATGCAGATGCGACAGGCATTGCATTGTGTCGCGGTCATCCAGCAGCGCGATTTTTTCTCCACTCTTCAACAGCAGTTGCCCGCTGTCGGTCAGCCATGCGGCGTCGAGATCGGTCAGAGGCTCGCCCGTATGCAGCATGAAACCTTGTGACGGATCGGTATGCGCGATGTAGGGCGTTGCTTCCAGATTCACATAGACACGCTGCGGTCCGTTCTGAAAGTACCAGCGGCCTCGTTCGTCGTGCGTGTAATTGCGGTTGATGAATGCCAGCAGCGCCGCATTGTTGATCCTGTCGCCGGCCAGCTTCATCGCCTGGGCGCGTTCGTCGCGCATGCGCCAGCTACCGCGCGCATCGAGCGCAAGCCAGCCGTAGCAATGCGGTACGTTAGGCCATTTGGCCATCGCCTGTCTGACGATTTCATCCATAACACCCTCTAATTCCCTTCCAGGAAACGCAGCATGCGTTGCGGCAGCCAGTTGAGGCGTCCCGGCAGACTGCCAGCCACAAAGCCGGCATGGCCGCCGTGTTCCGGGTAATCGAGCGTCACGTGGGGCGACGCGGTGCGCGGCAGGTGCTGCGGCGGCAGGAAGGGGTCGTTTTGCGCGTTCAGCACCAGCGTCGGCACGGTGATATCGGACAGCACATGCTTGGCGCTGGCACGGTGCCAGTAGTCGTCGGTGTCGCGAAAGCCATGCAGCGGCGCGGTGACGATATTGTCGAATTCGTAAAGCGTGCGTGCGCGCAGCATCGTGTCGCGGTCGAACAGGCCGGGATACTGCTTTAGTTTGTGCACGCATTTCGGCTTCAGCGTTTGCAGGAACATGCGGGTATAAATCATGTTCAGCCCGCGCGACAGCGCTGCGCCGCCGCCGGCCAGGTCCAGCGGTGCGGAAATCGCGCAGGCGGCATCGACGATTTCCGCCTGGTGCTGGGATTCTCCCAGCCAGCGCAATAGCGCATTGCCGCCGAGGGAAACGCCGGCCGCATAAAACTTCGATGCATGCTTTTTGTGCTGCGCCACCAGGCGTCGGATGATCCAGTCCACCTCTGCCGCATCGCCGGAGTGATAGAAACGCGGAGCCTGATTCGGCTCGCCCGAACAGCCGCGAAAATGCGGTACTGCGCCCGACCAGCCGAGCGACGCGACATGCGCCATCAACGCTCGCGCATAATGGCTGTCGGAAGAGCCTTCCAGGCCGTGAAACAGCACGATGAAAGGCTGGCCCGGTTTGCCTTCGACAAAATCGATATCGATGAAATCGTTGTCCGGCGTGTCCCAGCGTTCGCGGCGATAGGCAACCTTCGGTTTGACAATGCAGGCCGCCGGGTAAATCGTCTGCAAGTGCCCGCCGGGGAGCCAGGGTGGAGCTGCGTATTTCATGAAACCATCTTCGTATTTCACGCCGGCTTGCTAATTGAGCGAACTCAAGACCGCCGAAAGAAACATCGCAATCAACCCTCCCTCAATGCAACAATGTGGCGGTTGGCGTGTCGGGCGGCGCTTCGCCCGGTACTACCGATGCATGATGGGTGACGATGCGCCAGCCGAGCGGCGTTTTCATGTAGACGTTGGTCGCAAGAATATGGATGTCTTGCTGCCGGGATACGGAGCGGTGTACTTCTTCGATGATGTTGTGTACCGAGGTCATCATGTTCTGCGTCACATGCAGTTGCACGGGCCGGATGTGCACGCCGCCCTGCTCGAAGATCGACTCCCATGCGGCGCGGATGGACGCATGCCCGATCAGCCGGGGCGCTCCCGGGTGG
>DASVLY010000198.1:0-6202 GCA_036384635.1 Noviherbaspirillum sp.
TTCACTTACTTCAAGAAGTGGCTCATTAATGTCACCGACGGTGATCGCGAAACCCAGATCATCCCGATTGTGTCGTTTGATTCACCGTCGATTTGCAATGACCTAGCTGAATTCGTCAGGTCGGTAATTGAACTAAAGCAGCTACACAAGCAAGGCGCATTGGTAAGCAACTCAGAGCCGTCGAGCTCATGGAGCGATATCGATGAGTTTGAGGGTAGAAAGCGCACTACAGTATCTACTTCAATCGATTATGAATACTTGCACGGCCCCCTGTGCAATTCACTTGCGCGCCATCTACGTGAGCTCGCATCCACACGGCATGTCAATTTTGAAATCGGAAAAAATAGAAACGTTGATGTTGCCCTGGTTGCAAAGAGCGAGCAAAAAGCTCGCTTGATTTTTGAGGTGAAGACCTCTGCAGCGCTGTCGCCACAGATTTACTCTGCAATCGGACAACTGGCGTTCTATAAGCATGCTTACGGCGATGAAAAATGCGATGTGGCTATCGTCTTACCAAAGTCGCTAAGAAATGAGGCCGATCATCTGCAAGATTTCTTGGACGCTATCGGAATACATCTTATTTTTGGGGACGCGGACGGTTTTTTCGACGTGGAATCGCGGCCGCTTGAGAAATGGCTTGACAAGCTACTTCCAGCTTAGAGTGCCTAAGCACGTCGACATGCTATTGATTTTCCGGTGGGTTCATTTCCCAGACGATTGAAGTGATTACGATGTGGTAGATGTTAAAAACGAACGATTTCAGGCTCACGATTGAATAGTAAAGAAACGTACCCATAATTATGTACGTGCCTTTAATAACGATCTCTTTGAGTATATGTAGCTCACTGTTAGTCCGGCATGCCAAGAATTTTAGAAATTGCAGCAATGCGGCATCAGGGCCACCGAAAATTTTGATCAACAAACACCCGCCAAGGAACACCAGGTAAACAACAAAGACTTCTATAAACGCGAAGAAATTGTGTTTTAGGTAGTTCAGCTTAGACTTGGGATGTACATTCTTGTACATCATAATGAACAATGATGGCTTCGTTAAGGTTGCGAAGATCGTAAACCCGGCAATCAGGAAGCCCAGAATCGACGATCCAAAACTAAGACCTACGTCAGCTATTGATCTAACTATCCCGGTGAGGGAAGAAAGCTTGTTGTCGAAATAAAGAGCATGCAGCGCCAGCAAACCCAAAACGGCGCAGGTTGTGACTGTGTTGAACAGCGAACGTGATAGGCGTAAGACGCTTTTTAGGAAAATACCCCCTAAGCTTTTTTCATCGAAGAGGTCTTTACCTGTATAGCTCATCAAAGGCCTAACTGGGTCTTCAATTGAAGTAGTTTTTTCATTGATGCTTGACTGGCTTCCTTAATGGTAATCAGCCCAGCTCCGAGCGTCTTGTTATACACGTCAATCATCTTCAACGAGGCCGATTGGACTCTGGAGGGCAGTTCAATCGGCACCGACAATTTGAACTCGTCGTTATTGCCCTGCAGCTTATCTCCCTCGCTATCTAGCCCACGCAGGGTAATACGGGAGTTTCCCTCTTCTGCTGGACCGGCCAGCAGCTTGGCTGCGTAGTCCTTCTTCAAGCCCAACAGGCCTTTCTTTTCGTTCTTGACGGTCAGACTATCTGCACCGAGGTTATCCTTAACATTCCGAAGTTTGTCGAATAACGGTGAATTATCTATCTCGTGATTGGTATCAACCAACCGGATTTCGACGGAATTCAGCACGCTAAACTTCTTCACAAACTGGTTGATAGTAAACTCCGAAGATAACTCCACGATGTTTACTTCAGGGAGGGGATAAACCTCGTACAACTGTTTTTTTGTTACCTTTTTCCCCGCTTCCTTCAACCTCTCGTACTCTCCGTTTATCCAGTCTTTCAGCTGCACCTTGATAAACGATTCTATGGTCGTTGCGAAAGTCTCAATGGATGGAGCCCCGGGTGTTTCCCGGACGTAAAGAAGCTTATGATTGGACAGAAGCAGAACGAAGAGACTTGTCGGGGCACTATCAAGCTCACGCTTGTCTTTCACAATCTTACCACCTTCGTAAATCTGATCTCGGCTTACCTTGCCGAGCTTCACGAATCGCCCTACCAAGGCGAGTTCATTACGTGCCTTGTCGCTCAGATTAACGAGTGAGGTGTCCGTAAGGAAATATTTTACATCGCCATATGCTCGATGAAACCCATTGAGAAATGCTGGAATAACGACATCGTGCGCCAAATCCAGAAGAACCTTATCGTGCCCAAACTTGCAAATGAAGTTAGCAATATTGAGGTTTTGCTGAAATTTCCCCATCGGTTCCCATGCCTCTCTTGGTTGATTTTTCTTGAGGTGCGTACAAAACGCTACTCTTCGTATTCGGCCAAGGGTAAAGTAACAGTTAACATTCAGCGTGGCAACTTTTTCACTGCGACGAGCGAAGTACGTAGCCGTGCTCAATCCGTGTTTCAGTTGCTAAAGACAAAAGGGCTTATGACCGAAAGCGATCATAAGCCCTTAATTTCCTTGGTGCTGATGAGAGGAGTCGAACCTCCGACCTACTGATTACGAATCAGTTGCTCTACCGACTGAGCTACATCAGCGAAAACGGCTATTCTACCAAAAAATATTACACACCCGCCAGTTCCATTTCCCCCGTCGCGGAAATGACGGAGAGGAAAAAATCACTCCCCGTGATACCCCGTCACCCGCTCCACTTCATTCTTCGACCCCAAAAACACCGCCACCCGCTCATGCAGCTTCTGCGGCTGCAGGTCGAGTATGCGCTGTCTGCCGTTAGTCGCCGCACCACCCGCCTGCTCAACGATGAACGCCATCGGATTGGCTTCGTACATCAGGCGCAGCTTGCCCGGCTTGTCCGGTTCGCGCGCATCGGCCGGGTACATGAAGACGCCGCCGCGATTCAGAATGCGATGCACATCGGCCACCATCGATGCAATCCAGCGCATATTGAAATTCTTGCCGCGCGGCCCGGTTTCCCCCGCCTGCAGTTCGTCGATATAGCGCTTGACCGAGGGATACCAGTGGCGTGCGTTTGATGCATTGATCGCGTATTCCTTGGTATCGGCGGGAATCTGCATCGCGCGTTGCGTGAGCACCCAGGAGCCCATTTCGCGGTCGAGCGTGAAGCAGTTCACGCCCTTGCCGGTGGTAAGCACCAGCACCGTTTGCGGGCCATACACCGCATAGCCGGCGGCGACCTGTTTGCTGCCGGGCTGCAGGAAATCCTTTTCGCTCGGGTCCTTCATGCCTTCCGGCGCTTTCAGCACGGAGAAGATGGTGCCGATCGATACGTTCACGTCGATGTTGCTGGAGCCATCGAGCGGATCGAACAGCAGCAGGTATTCGCCCTTCGGATAGCGGTGCGGGATCGGGTGGATGCTTTCCATTTCCTCGGATGCCATCGCCGCCAGATGGCCGCCCCACTCGTTGGCTTCGAGCAGCATTTCGTTCGACAGCACGTCGAGCTTCTTCTGCACCTCGCCTTGCACGTTTTCGCTGCCGGCGCTGCCCAGCACTTCGCCCAGTGCGCCCTTGCCGACCGCATGGCTGATGGTCTTGCAGGCGCGGGCGACCACTTCGATCAATAGCCGCAACTCGGCCGGAATGCTGTTGTGCAGACGCTGTTCTTCAACAAGATATTGGGTGAGGCTGATACGTTTCATTACGTTTTCCGTTATTAGTTAGCCAGGGATTTGGTGACGACTTCGAGCACGTCTTTCGACAGCGACTTGGAGGCGGCAACACGCTTCAACGCTTTGCGCATCTTTTCCTGCAGTGCGGGAGCGTACTTGCGCCAACGGTCCAGACTGCGCGCCAGACGCGCGGCGACTTGCGGATTAATCGCATTCAATGCAATCACCTGTTCCGCCCAGAATTCGTAGCCGCTGCCGTCGACCGCATGGAATTGCGCGGGATTGCCGTTGCAGAAGCCGAAGATCAGGCTGCGCGCACGGTTCGGGTTTTTCAGCGTGAATGCCGGATGCTTCATCAGTTCGCGCACCTTCGCCACATCGGTGGTGCGCGCCGTCGCCTGCAGCATGAACCACTTGTCGATCACCAGCGCTTCATCCTCGAATTCATTGTAGAAGCGCGCAATCGCGTCGTCCTTGCCGGGGGCGTTGCTATTGGCCAGCGACGATAGCGCGGCCAGCCGGTCGGTCATGTTGTTCGCATTGTCGTACTGGCGTTGCGCGAGCTGATGGGCTTCGTGATCGTCGAGTTCGGCTAGGTAGGACAATGCCTGGTTTTTCAGCGCGCGCTTGCCGGCCGATTCCGCATCCGGGCTGTAGCTGCCGGGCGTGCGGTTCGATTGGTATGCAACGCCCCAGTCGGTGCGCAGCGAAGCCGCGAGCGAGCGGCGCAGGAACCGGCGCACCGCGTGGATCGCATGCGGATCGATCACGTCCATCTGCTCGGCGACCACGGTCTCGGACGGCAGCGTCAACGCGAGTTCGCGGAATGCCGGATCGAGCGCGGCATCATTCAGCGTGGTACGGAACGCCTGGGCGAGCGCGGTTTCCGTCAGTTCCTGGTCGGAGAGTGCATTACCGTCCTGCACCGCAGCGGCCAATGCCAGCATGCGGCGCATCGCCAGGCGCTGCCCGGCTTCCCAGCGATTGAACGCATCGCTGTCGTGCGCCATCAGGAATGCCAGTTCGGCATCGGTGTATTCATAGTCGAGCACCACCGGCGAGGAAAAACCGCGCAGGATCGATGGCACCGGCTGCTCTGCAACATGGCTGAAAGTGAAACTCTGGCTGGCCTCGGTCAATTCCAGCACCAGCGTAGTGGGCGCATTGCCGTCGAATTCGACGTCACCCAGATGCAGTGGCATGTCGCGCCCGCTCTTGTCGATCAGGCCGACGGCCACCGGAATATGGAACGGTTTCTTGTCCGCCTGACCGGGCGTGGCCGGGCAGGATTGCGTCAACGTGATCGTATAAGTCTGCGCAGCTTCGTCGTAACTTGTCTCGGCCTTCACCTGCGGCGTGCCGGCCTGGCTGTACCACAACTCGAACTGACTCAGATCGCGGCCATTGGCGTCGGCCATCGCGCGGCGGAAATCGTCGCATTCGACCGCCTGCCCGTCATGCCGCTGGAAGTACAGGTCCATCCCCTTGCGAAAGCCGTCGCGGCCGAACAGGGTCTGGTACATGCGCACCACTTCCGAGCCTTTTTCGTAGACGGTGACGGTATAGAAATTGTTGATCTCAACATAGGAATCGGGCCGCACCGGATGGGCCATCGGGCCGGCATCTTCCGGGAACTGCGCCTGGCGCAGCACGCGCACATCCTCGATGCGCTTGACCGCACGGCCGCTGTCGGTGCCGATCATGTCGGCGGAAAACTCCTGGTCGCGGAACACCGTCAGACCTTCCTTCAAGGACAACTGGAACCAGTCGCGGCAGGTGACGCGGTTGCCGGTCCAGTTGTGGAAGTATTCGTGGCCGACTACCGATTCGATGTTCGCATAATCGACATCGGTGGCAATGCGCGGGTTGGCGAGCACGAACTTGGTATTGAAGATGTTCAACCCCTTGTTTTCCATCGCCCCCATGTTGAAGTCGCCGACGGCGACGATCATGAAGCGGTCGAGATCGAGTTCCAGTCCGAAGCGTTCCTCGTCCCAGCGGATGCTGTTCTTCAGCGAATCCATCGCATGCTGGGTCTTGTCGAGATTGCCTTCTTCCACCCACACCTGCAGCAGCACTTCACGGCCGGACTTGAGCGTGTACTTTTCTTCCTGGCAGACCAGCTTGCCGGCCACCAGCGCAAACAGATAGGACGGTTTCTTGAACGGGTCTTCCCATACCGCGTAATGGCGGCCGTCGCCGATGTCGCCTTGCTCGACAAGGTTACCGTTGCCCAGCAGGACAGGATATTTTTCCTTGTCGGCGCGCAGCATCACCTTGTACTTCGCCATCACATCCGGACGGTCGGGGAAGAAGGTAATCTTGCGGAAGCCTTCGGCTTCGCATTGCGTGAAGAAATTGCCGTTGGACACGTACAAACCCATCAGCGAGGTATTCAGGTTCGGATGCGTAACGGTTTCGATTTCAAGCACGACCTTGTCCGGCGGATTGTGGATTTCCAGGCTACCGTGGCCCAGCGTATAGTGGCGCTTGGTCAATGGCTTGCCGTTCATCCGCAACTGCACCAGGCGCAACGCCTCGCCATA
>DASVLY010000199.1:0-2853 GCA_036384635.1 Noviherbaspirillum sp.
TTCTTGATCACCAGTTTCTTGTACACACCGCCGATCGGGTCGGCCAGCACGATTTCCTCGGTGCCCTCGCCACCCATGAATTCGCCGGCGGAGAACAGGTCGATGCCGGTGACCTTGAGCTTGGTCGACGTGACCGACCCCTGATAGCGGCCAATGCCGAAGTGGGCCAGATGGTTCGCGCACACTTTCGCCATCTCGAACAGCGGCGCAACCAGGCCGTAAGCAGTGCCGCGATGGTTCACGCACTCGCCCACAGCGTAGATGCGCGGGTCATAGGTTTGCATCGTGTCGTTGACGACGATGCCGCGGTTGCAGTAAAGGCCCGCCGATTCGGCCAGCGTGGTGTTGGGACGAATGCCGACTGCCATCACGACCAGTTGCGCCGGCACTTCGAGGCCATCGGCGAAGCGGATTGCTTTCACGTGACCGTTTTCGTCGCCGACGAGTTCTTTCGTGTTTTTGTCCAGCAGGAATTTGAGACCACGGTCTTCCAGCGATTTCTGCAGCATCTTGCCTGCGGTCGGATCGAGCTGACGCTCCATCAGCCAGGCCGGGAGATGCACCACGGTGACATCCATGCCGCGCAGCTTCAAGCCGTTGGCCGCTTCCAGCCCCAACAAGCCGCCGCCGATCACGATTGCGTGCTTGTGCACCTTGGCTGCTTCGATCATTGCGTTGGTGTCCTGGATGTCGCGATAGGAGATCACGCCTTTCAGATCCTTGCCCGGCACCGGCAGGATGAACGGATTGGAGCCGGTGGCAAGCAGCAGGCGATCATATTCCGCGACCGTGCCGTCTTCCGCGATCACCTGGCGCTTGACGCGGTCGATCCTGGCAATCTTCTTGCCGAGGTGGAGCGTAATGTTATTTTCCCGATACCAGTCGACATCGTTCAGCATGATGTCCTTGATGGTCTGCTCACCTGCGAGCACGGGCGAGAGCAGGATGCGGTTGTAGTTCGCATACGGCTCGGCGCCGAATACGGTAATGTCGTAGACGTCCGGAGCGATCTTGAGCAATTCCTCGAGCGTGCGCACCCCGGCCATGCCGTTACCGACCATGACTAATTTCAGCTTCTTCATTAAAGCTCCTTCCACTTTCGGCCTCGCCATTAAAGCCAATTAAAAAACGTTCCTGCATCTGTTTAGCAAGACTGATGCCAGTCGATCCGGGAGAAAAATGCACTGCCATGACGAGAAATACGCACCTTTGCAGTGCAGACTCAAGATCAAGCGGATGCAACGCACAATATCGACACCGCAGCATCCGGGTTAACCAGGAGAGCCGCATATAAAAAGCGATGGCATGACGCTTGCATGGTGCGACGCGATTCCAACTCTGGATGCAAAGGACCATCATGAAAACAACATCGTTCTGGAAGGCGGGCCATACGCCGACCCTGCTCGCTTCCTTTTTCTATTTCGACCTGAGCTTCATGGTCTGGGTACTGCTCGGGCCATTGGCAGTGCAGATTTCAAAAGACCTTGGCTTGACTCCCGCGCAAAAAGGCCTGATGGTGGCAACGCCGCTGTTGGCCGGGGCCCTGCTGCGCATCGTGATGGGCGTGCTGGTCGATCATCTCAAACCCAAAAAGGCCGGCGCGATCGGCCAGGTGATCGTGATGGCCGGTCTCGCGTGGGCCTGGTTCGGCACACTCAAAAGCTACGAATCCATGCTCACGCTCGGCATCCTCCTGGGCGTGGCCGGCGCTGCATTCGCAGTGGCGCTGCCGCTGGCATCGCGCTGGTATCCGCCTGAGCATCAGGGCACCGCTTTGGGCATTGCCGGTGCTGGCAATTCCGGCACTGCGTTCGCCGCGCTGTTCGCGCCGTCGCTGGCAGTTGCATTCGGCTGGCAGAACGTGTTCGGTCTGTGCCTGATTCCGCTCTCTGTTGCCTTCCTGGTTTACATGGTATTCGCAAAGGATGCGCCGGCCGCACCGCCGGCCAAAGCGCTGGTCGAGTACCTGCACGTGTTGAAAGACAAGGATGCATGGTGGTTCATGTTCTTCTACAGCGTGACCTTTGGCGGCTTCTCCGGCCTCGCATCGTCGCTGACGATTTACTTCAACAGCCAGTATGGCCTGTCGCCGGTCACCGCCGGCTACCTGACCGCGGCCTGCGTGTTTGCCGGCTCGATGGTGCGTCCGATGGGCGGCGTGATTGCCGACCGCATCGGCGGCATCAAGACGCTGTCGCTCATGTATGTGCTGGCCGGCATGTTCCTGTTCATCGCCAGCCTCGGCATGCCATCCTATCTCGGTGCGCTCGCCGTCTTCGTCGCAGCGATGCTGGCGCTGGGCACCGGCAACGGCGCGGTGTTCCAACTGGTGCCGCAACGCTTTCGCAAGGAGATCGGCGTGATGACCGGCCTGGTCGGCATGGCCGGCGGCGTCGGCGGTTTCTATCTTGCTTCCAGCCTCGGCTATTCGAAGCAGATCACCGGCAGCTACCAGTTCGGCCTGACGGTGTTCTCATCGCTTGCCGTGCTGGCTCTGCTCGGCCTGACCATGGTAAAGACCCGCTGGCGCACCACCTGGGGCAGCGCGGCGATGACGACGGCAAAGATCTGATAACACCCTCTAACAGGCTGTTGAATCGACGGCGGGTGCGGCGAATGCGTTTTCGCTGTCCCGCCGTCGTCGCATCTGCAACTTCCATTCGGATAACCCATCATGCCCTTATCCATCAGCGTCGGTCACGCCTCGCGCGCCGGCATGCGCGAGCGCAACGAAGATTTCGTCGGCATGGTCACGCCTAATGAACCTGAACTGTCAGCCAAGGGATTGATCGCTGCGATCGCCGATGGCGTATCTGGCAACGCAGGCGGACGTGAAGCATCGGAATACACAGT
>DASVLY010000200.1:0-2227 GCA_036384635.1 Noviherbaspirillum sp.
GCTGCCGGAGATTCTTGAGAGCTATCGCACAATGGAAACCAAGCTGCTTATTTTGCAGCCAGCGCCGCGATTTTCGCCTGATTTGCGCCAGCGGACAGGAATTTGTGCGGGTCCTGCTGAATACCCTTGACCAGCACTTCGAAATGCAGATGCGGTCCGGTCGAGCGGCCGGTCGAGCCAATGTCGGCAATATGCTGGCCGCGCTTGACGATGTCGCCCACTTTCATCAGCAGCCGGGACGCATGCGCATAGCGCGTCACAATGTCATTGCCATGATCGATTTCGATCATGTTGCCATATTGGTGGTGATACTCCGCAGCGATGACCACCCCGCCGGCAGCGGCGACAATCGGCGTGCCCACCGATGCTGCAAAGTCGACCCCCTCATGAAAGGCATTGCGCCCTGTGAACGGATCGAGACGCCAGCCGAAGCCGGATGCGTTGTAGGCGACGTTCACAGGCTGTATGGTTGGCAGCAATTTGGTTTTGATCTTGTTGCTTATCAGCGTAGTCTCAACCACATTCATATAGTCGGCACGATGTTCGACATCCTTGGCCATCGCATCCAAGACATGTTGAAATTCATTCATGCTCAGCGGTCGATCCTTGGTGTTAGGCTGTTCGACGCCGCCGCGTCCCGGCAACTCCTTGAAATTGAATTCCTGCGGTTTCACTCCAGCCAGACCTTGCACTCGTTCGCCAAGCGCATCCAGGCGCATCAGTTGCGCCTGCATTTCGCCCAGTTTCATCGCCATCGCGGCAAGGTTTTCCTTGATGTATTTATCTTTCTTGCTGGCGTCGTCTTGTGTTGCGGATGCGACCATGTCGCGCACCAAGGGAATCTTCAGGTCGGTCACATGGCGGAAGGTCAGGTAATACAGCAACGACGCCGCCATGATGACAGAACACATGAAACCGAATACAAGCAACAGCAGGTGCCAGTGGGTCAGCGTAAGGGTCTTCGCGCTGAAGCGCGGATGTAACAGAATAATTTGCATGTTCTCTCCTCCGATTCATCCATCGGCGATGAGCTGTGATAAGGTGCGAACATCATGCGTTCACCCTCATTTCTGTCTTATCAGGCTGGTGCCAGATCCGCACGCGGCGCGGTTCGAGCCACCCAAGGTGTCGCAGACTTCTTGCACGCAAACGACAAGCTGGCTGCGCTATTGCCGGCTGTGACACGTATCGCCGCGCTGCAAAAAGACTGCGCCTCAATTCTTCCCGCGTTGTTCGAAACCTGTTCCGTGATGCATTTTGAAGCGGGTCAGTTAGTGCTTGCAACGCCCAATGCTGCTGTTGCGACAAAACTGAAACAGCAATTGCCGAAGCTGCAAGATAATTTGCTGAAGCGTGGTTGGCAGGTTAACGTAATACGTCTGAAAGTGCAACTTAGAAAGGTTGCCTTAAAGCCACAATATCAGAAGCAGCTGGAACTGCCAAAACAGGCGATGTCTGCGCTTGCAGAACTTAGAGATTCGCTGGAAAACTCGCCGCAGAATGCGGCGTTGAAAACAGCGCTCAGCGCGATGCTCAAGCGCCATTGCAAAGAAGAGTGAGCGCCCTCGTCAGGGGGATTAAGGGCTTGGGCCCTAAGTAAACGCCCATTCCTGCCCGGCTTGCTGCCCATAAGCGCGCGGCGCGGATTCGAACGAGTCGAAGGTCACGATCTCGTAGGCATCAGGTTGCGCGAGCAATGCCCGCAGTAACAGATTATTCAGCGCATGGCCGGATTTGTGAGCGATGTAACTGGTGAGCAGCGGATGGCCGATCAGGTACAGGTCGCCGATCGCATCCAGGATTTTGTGCCGCACGAACTCGTTGTCGTAACGCAGGCCGTCCGGATTGAGGATGCGGTACTCGTCCATCACGATCGCATTTTCCAGGGAGCCGCCGCGAATCAATCCGATGCCGCGCAGGGTTTCCACTTCGTGCATGAAGCCGAAGGTACGCGCACGCGAGATTTCCTTCACATAGGATTGGCTGCCGAAATCGATTTCCGCAACCTGACCGGTGCTATCGACCGCCGGATGGTTGAATTCAATGAAGAACTTCAGCTTGAAACCGTTGTAAGGCTCAAGGCGCGCCCACTTTTTCTGATTGCCCGTTCCCTCACTGACTTCGACCGGCTTCTTGATGCGGATAAATTTCTTCGGCACGTTCTGTTCGTGCAACCCGGCCTGCTGCAGCAGGAACACAAAGGACGATGCCGAACCGTCCATGTTCG
>DASVLY010000201.1:0-2544 GCA_036384635.1 Noviherbaspirillum sp.
ATCCGTATTGAAAGGGAAAGCATGAGCAATATGTTTGAAGCAAAGGTCTTGTCGGTGCATCACTGGACCGACCGCCTGTTTTCGTTTACCACCACGCGCGATGCCGGTTTCCGCTATCAGAGCGGCCAGTTTACGATGATCGGACTGCAAGTCGACGGCAAGCCTTTGATGCGCGCATACAGCATGGTGAGCCCTCACTACGAGGAAACACTTGAATTCTTGAGCATCAAGGTGCCCGACGGCCCGCTGACTTCGCGTCTGCAAAACATCCAGCCGGGCGACTCGATCCTGGTCGGCAGAAAGGCTTCCGGCACGCTGCTCACACAAAACCTGCTGCCCGGCCGCCGCCTGTATTTGCTAGGCACCGGCACGGGTCTGGCGCCCTTCATGAGCATCATCCAGGACCCGGAAGTGTATGAGCAGTACGAGAAGGTAGTGCTGGTGCATGGCTGCCGCCAGGTTCACGAACTCGCCTATCAGGAACGCATCTGCAAGGATCTGCCGAACAATGAATGGTTCGGCGAGATGGTGGCCGACAAGCTCGCCTATTTCCCGACCGTCACGCGCGAACCGTTCAAGAACCAGGGACGCATTCCGTCGCTGATCGAGAGCGAGCGCCTGTTCGCGGAACTGGGCCTGCCCACGCCGAACATCGAGGACGACCGCTTCATGCTGTGCGGCAGCCCGGCGATGCTGAAGGACACGGTGGCGGTGCTTGAGCGCCTCGGCCTCAAGGAAGGCAATATGAGCCGCCCCGGTCATTACGTGATCGAACGGGCGTTCGTAGACAAGTAAGCAAGATCGGCAATCCGGCGCATCGTGATCGCACCATGATGCGCCGGATTGTTTTCAGCGGCCATTCCTCACCTTGTCCACCGGATTGTTGCGCAGCCTGAACGCATCCGGCATGCCCGATCCCAACAGCGGGCGCAGGTAGAGCCGGAACGCATCGGTGATATCGGTGCCGTTCGGCGCAATGAACTCATCCTCCATCGTGCGCGTCTTGCCCGCGACCGCATCGAGTTCCAGCAATTCGTAATCGACCGAGTAAAAGCCGGTGCGCCTGATCGCGACCGAGCCGTTGCGGTTGCCCCACATCGCGAACTGGACCGCCTTTTCGCCGACCTCGCGCGCTTCGCGCTGGTCCACGTCGGACACACAGCCGATGAAGGAACGCTGCAGATAGCCGAAGGTGTCCCCGCGCACACGCTTGATGTTCAGCCTGGACTTGATTTCTTCGCACAACAAATCCGCCAGCGCGCCGCTGCCGGAAAGCTGCACATTGCCGTGCGCATCGTGCTCAATGTCCTTCGCCAGCAGGCTTGCCATCGGCGTGCCGGACGCATCGTGTATGCCTTCGGAAACGGCGATCACGCAACGCCCGTGGCGCTCATACGCCGCTTTCACATCGGCCAGGAATTTGTCGATGACGAAGGTGCGCTCGGGCAGATAGATCAGGTGCGGCCCGTCGTCGGGGAATTTCTTGCCGAGTGCGGAAGCCGCCGTCAGAAAACCGGCATGCCGCCCCATCACGACGCCGACATAGATGCCGGGCAGCGAAGCGTTATCGAGGTTGGCGCCGGCGAACGCCTGCGCGACGAAACGCGCGGCCGACGGGAATCCGGGCGTGTGGTCATTGCCGACCAGATCATTGTCGATGGTCTTGGGGATATGAATGCAGCGCAACGGATAGCCCGCCTTTTGCGCCTCCATGCTGACGATGCGCACGGTATCGGACGAGTCGTTGCCGCCGATGTAAAAGAAATGCTCGATTTCATGCGCACGCAGCACCTGGAAGATTTCCTGGCAATACTTCATATCCGGCTTGTCGCGCGTGGAGCCTAATGCGGATGAAGGCGTATTGGCGACCAATTCCAGGTTGTGGCTGGTTTCCTGAGTCAGGTCGACAAAGTCTTCATTGATGATGCCGCGCACCCCATGGCGAGCCCCGTAGACCCGCTCGATGCCGCGAAACCGCCGCGCCTCCAGCGCCACGCCGACCATCGACTGGTTGATCACCGCAGTAGGACCGCCTCCCTGCGCGACCAGGATTTTTCCAGAAGACATTTCGCTCCTCCTCTCTTCATTGGTTTCTGGGAGTATGGACGATTTCACCACAGGAATGAATGGTATTTCGCCAATTGCGGTTGATGGAGGTCAGTCAGGGAAGCAAATGCCTGCGGAAGAATGCCGCAATCTTGCGATCAACGGCTGGCGGCGCGGCACGGTTGAAGCCGGGCGGGTCGTTCAACAGATCACCGAGGAGGCCTGACAATCCGGGCGGCAAGGGCGACAGCAGCGCCCCGTGGCCTCCGTTTGAAAAATCGGCCAGCCACTCACATGCGCGCATGCATGAACACCGGAAACGGCTTCATCCCGGACAGGAGCGAAGCCACAAGACTAACACCAGTCGTCGCCTTGGTTTCTGTTTTAACTTGTGGTTTTATTAAAATAAGTGATTCAGGGAAAGCTACCACGTCGTGCATTAGTGCTGGTGATGGAATGGGCGCAAGAGCATCGCGCCGAACTTATGGAGGATTGGGA
>DASVLY010000202.1:0-9983 GCA_036384635.1 Noviherbaspirillum sp.
TGTCTGCCTGGCTGACGGTACCGACGTTGTTGTTGCCATATTGCCCCACGCCGGCACTGCTCCACCATCCTCCGCTGTTGACATTGTTCTGCGAGACTGTTCCTGCGTTGTTGTTGCCATATTGCGAAACATATGCACTGGCATTGGAACTGCTGGTTTGAGTAACCGTCGCGGCGCTGTTGTTGCTTGAGGTCCACCAGCTATAACCTTGATACACGTTGGCATTGACGTTATTTGAAGCGTCTTGCGTAACGTTAGCGGAATTCGCATTGCCCGATTGGTCAACGTATGCGTAGGCGTTAGTGCTGTTCTGTTGCAAGACACCCGGAGTCGAGGAAGACGAAGAACCCACTTTGTTGTCGGTGCCATTTTGGTTAACCGAAGCATTCGAGTTGATCGCATTGGATTGCTCGACATAAACGTCATTGCCCGTGCCGTTCTGATTAACGTTTGCACTGGTCTGGGCGAATGCCGGGAATGCTGCATAAGCCAGGCTGATACCAAAAGCAATTGCGGTAAGGTTGCGTTTCATTCTTTTCTTTCTCCCTGAAAGGAATTTAAAGGCGCGCGAAAAAGTGAGCTGGCCAGGGCCCTTAAAACTGGACAACTCTTGCGGTATTGTTGTTACCGTACTGCCGCACGACAACACCAGAACCTGTTACTGCTTGTTGAACATCGACACGATTGTTGTTTCCGAATTGTTGAATCATGGTGCGTTCGGCTACCCCCGCTTGCACCACAGCAGTTGCATTACCCAATCCGAGCTGACTTACGTCAATTGCATTCCGCACCCCGTTTTGAGCTGCGAGGGCATAGTTGAAATCGCCCGACTGGTAAATATCGACGTTATTGACGGCTCCTGCCTGGTTTGCAAATGCGGCATTGTCTTGCCCTATTTGCGTAATACGTCCGAATTGCTGCACTCCCTGCTGGTCAAGCAGCGCACGGTTGTACATTCCCGTCTGTGTTACAACGGCGGAATGTCCATAGTCCTCCTGCGCTACCGGGCCAAAATATCCGGAATCTATTTGGGGGATTGAGTGGGCACGATTGGCTGCAGCTTTGGGTTCAAGCTCGGACGGTCCGAGTTCCGAGTGCGGCGCAAGATCAGCCGACATTGCGAATGCGGTGAATTTCAGTGCTGCCGCCGCTACAAGTACGCGCAATATCCGGCACACAGGCAGCGCCTGCATCAGAGGGCTTGTTTTGTTATTCATTCGAGATTTCCTGGAGCCCGCTGATGTATTCGTTACCCTCCTTCAGATATGCCTGAATCACCGAGGAATTCCAATCCTTCTCATTTTTCAGAGCCCATGCATGATCCTTCAGTCCCTGGACGATGAGATGCACCACTGCGGATTCGATCGCTTCTCTGACGCATAGCTGCACAGGCTCGTTGCGTGTATAACCGGCTTCAATTTCCAGCAGCTCCTTGAAATTGACGAAACGATATACCCCGGTAGAGAGCTCATGCGAATAAATGGTCTTGGTCGTCGATACACTATTGAGAACCTGTCCGCCGCGAATATCGATAGCGCGCAAATTGATCGTTACCTGGTCAACACGATATTGATCGGAGAGGCCGACACCCAGATAACGTGCTCCGGCACCGCCGGTACGCACATTGGTTTCATACGCAACAACGCCGCCTTCGATCAGGATCGTAGCCGGCATCAGCGGCGGAAGCTGAATTGTGGAATTGCCTTTATCCTGCGGCGTTTCAAGCGCACGGATGATCTTGCGCTCGGTTAACAGGTTTTGCAGATTTTCACGCTCAACCGGAATAAACCAACCGGAATCCTTAAGCGCCTTGACCAGAATCGAGGTGGCTCCCTGGGTCACCGCAGTCGAGAAGGAGCTATCCGGGGAAGGCTTGTACTGGCCGGTCTGGTCACGCAATGCGTATACGCCAACCACGACCTTGCCTTTCGGTTCCGGCAATCGGAAAAGATCTTTCGTTACCTTCGTCGCCGGTGTCAGTTGCGCATTCGACACGGCATTCGAAGGCGGCTGTGTGGCACAGCCTGCAAGAAGAGCCATAGCAGCGGCAGCGACGGCCAACCTGCCGTAGCGGGGATTCAATTCACGCATTCTCATTTTCCAACTTCGAATGAAGTGGATGCTCCCGTCACTTTATCGGTGGTAACGACACGCAGAGATCCTCCGCCGGTATCGCTGATCGTAATCACAAAGTCCCCTGTTTCCACCGTGCCTGGAATAAGCTGGCCATTTGCCCCAAGAATGTTCGATGTTGCCGCCGATGCCAGACGACCAAGCACCGAGCGCTGCAGGCTTTCGTTGAATTGCTGCAGCGGAGTTTGTTTGCTATTGATATCGGCATCGGGATCTTTTGCCTTGTTTTGCGCTTGCGCTGCGCTGAGCAGCGTCGATCCGTTAAGTGGATTGCCACCGAAGCTGGGATTGACCGGCGTATACACCAGTTCTGTGGAATGCACGCATGACGAGCCGAGCCAGAGTAATAAAGGCAGAGCGCCGCGGGTAAACAAATGAAGGGTGCTATAACGCATTTCGTCGATATCCACTTCGTTAAATTTCGTCCGATCCCATATCGGAGTCGCGGAACAGGAGCCGTTCAACTTCCGCATCGGCGACCTTCTGATAAGCTACCTCGACCGCTTGCTCGCTTAGCGCCTTGATTCCCGCACGTCCGGTCGGCAAAAACGCTTGAAAGACCCGACGTTGCGCATACTCAATCCAGATCTGGCTACCCCAGCGTGCCGAAGGACGCTCATGTACCGAAATTGCGAAACGCTCACTCATGTCCCGGTCGCGCCAAGCCGATACGAAATACTGGTAAAAATCCTGGCCGGCAACGGTGACTGTTTGATTCGCTACAACTCCGCCATAGAGCTCTTGCAAGGTTTTGCGCCCTGCCTTCGATGTAAAGTCTGCCTGTGATGCCTCTTCGGCCACCGCCATGGTCACCGTAAGCATCAAAAAAACCGCGATTTGCAACTTCTTCAACAGAATCATTACTTGCCCTAAGGATCGGTTTTTTGACAAAAATCAAGTCACCATTGCGTTTGCAACTTTTTGTAAAAAAAGACAACACAACTAAGTGCGGTATGCTAGTGGGATTTTCGATGACTATCAAACAAATAATTGTGTTTGCTCACTTTTCCCACTGAATTGTGGCAGCAAGGATACACATTGTTATAACGCAACAATAGCGCTTCGTCCGCTTCTTATTCTTAATTACGCACGTCGCCGGAGCGCAATAGGGACAGTGCTATAATTCGCTTGTTTTTCCCACAATGAAGTCCCACGTCGTATTGGATTGAACCGATACAGGAGTCCGGAATCGTGACCGGTGATCAGGTCAGCCTGATGATGGGGCGATGATTCCCAGTCTTTTTCTCTGCGTGCGTTTGCCGCGCGCTTCTTTTTGGATAAACGGGGGTATGAGAATGTGGCGTCGCCCCTTCCTCATCGTTTTTCTATCGTTGCTGACAGCGCTTCCGGCGCATGCTGCCGACCGCCCTTTCCCACAGAATGCCAAGCGCGGAACGATGTCGCCGGCGAATTATCCCGAGCTGATGGTGGACGGCAAGCTGCGCTATCTGGCGCCCGGCGCGCGGATCTGGAATCAGGACAACCTGATCGAGCTGCCTGCGTCGCTGCGCGGTGCCAACCTGCCGGTGAATTACACCGAGGACGCGCAAGGCCAGATCGACCGTGTGTGGATCCTGAGCGCAGAAGAAGCCAGGCAGCCGCTGGCGCAACAACTTAACAGTCAGCCGCAATAATTTCATGACAAAGAAAGTATTTATCAAAACCTTCGGCTGCCAGATGAACGAGTACGACTCGGACAAGATGGCGGATGTATTGAATGCTGCCGAAGGCCTGGAGAAAACCGACACGCCGGAAGATGCCGACGTGATCCTGTTCAACACCTGTTCGGTACGCGAAAAGGCTCAGGAGAAAGTGTTTTCCGACCTCGGCCGTGTGCGCGAATTGAAGCGCGCCAAGCCCGATCTTGTGATCGGCGTCGGCGGCTGTGTCGCCTCGCAGGAAGGCGAGGCGATTGTCAAACGCGCTCCCTATGTCGACGTAGTGTTCGGCCCGCAAACACTGCATCGCCTGCCCGAGCTGATCCGCCAACGCCGCACCACCGGCACAGCCCAGGTCGACATCAGCTTTCCCGAAATCGAAAAGTTCGACCATCTGCCGCCGGCGCGCGTCGAAGGTTCCAGCGCCTATGTATCGATCATGGAAGGCTGCAGCAAGTATTGCAGCTACTGCGTCGTTCCTTATACGCGCGGCGAGGAAGTATCTCGCCGCTTCGACGATGTGCTGGCCGAAGTCGCCGGCCTGGCTGCACAAGGCGTGAAGGAAATCACGCTGCTGGGGCAAAACGTGAATGCCTATCGCGGCGCAATGGCCGACGGTGAAATCGCGGATTTCGCCCTTCTGATCGAATACATCGCCGAGTTCGACAGCATCGAACGCATCCGCTTCGTGACCAGCCATCCGAAAGAGTTCACGCAGCGTCTGATCGACACCTATGCGAAGGTGCCGAAACTGGTGAACCACGTGTACCTGCCGGTACAGCACGGTTCCGACCGCATCCTGATGGCAATGAAGCGCGGCTATACCGTGCTCGAATACAAGTCGATCATCCGCCGCCTGCGCGAAGTGCGTCCCGACATTTCGGTGTCGAGTGATTTCATCGTCGGATTCCCCGGGGAGACCGATGCCGATTTCGACGCGTTGATGAAACTGGTGCACGACATCGGTTTCGATCACAGCTTCAGCTACATCTTCAGCGCACGTCCCGGTACGCCGGCTGCCAGTCTGCAGGACGACACGCCGCGCGAAGTCAAAGTCGAGCGCATCCAGCAGCTGCAGGATGCGCTTAATGAAAATACGCGGCGCTATGGTGAACGCCTGGTCGGCACAGTGCAGCGCATTCTGGTCGAAGGCCCATCGAAGAAAGATCCGCACGAATTGCAGGGCCGCACCGAATGCAACCGCGTCGTCAATTTCGATGGCGGCCCGAACGGGCAACGGCTGATCGGGCAACTGCTGGACGTCACCATCGTGCATGCATTTACGAATTCGCTGCGCGGCGAACTTGTGATCAAACAGTGAATCTCAGCGTACGGCACAACCAATTTTGAACACAAAAATTCCTGCACAACCACATCATTTCATCCCGGAACCGCTCGATAACAGGCGGCTTGCGCATTTATGCGGGCCGATGGATGAAAACCTCCGGCAGATTTCTGCGGCTCTCGATGTAACAATTTTCCGCCGCGGTGAAAAATTCGTGGTCAGCGGCACGAATGCGTCGCGTGCGGTCGAGTTGCTCGACAATTTCTACCAGATTGCAGACAAGGCGATCTCGGTCGAAGACATCCAGCTGGCATTGGTTGAACAACAGGCCGTCACTTACGACAATGGCGCCGCCGATAAAGACGAGGACCTCGAAGAACAAGGCCCGGAGCTGAAGACGCGCAAACATGACCTGCGCGGCAGAACGCCTCATCAGAACCAGTACATCAAGGCGATCCTGGAACATGATGTGAGCTTCGGTATCGGCCCGGCCGGTACCGGCAAGACCTATCTTGCGGTTGCCTGTGCGGTCGATGCGCTCGAACGGGATGCAGTCAAGCGCATCGTGTTGACACGCCCGGCGGTCGAAGCCGGCGAGCGCCTGGGCTTTTTGCCGGGCGACTTCGCGCAAAAGGTCGATCCCTACCTGCGGCCGTTGTACGACGCGCTGTACGACCTGCTCGGCTTCGACAAGACGCAGAAGATGTTTGAAAAGCAGGTGATCGAGATTGCCCCGCTTGCATACATGCGCGGCCGCACGCTGAACCACGCCTTCATCATCCTGGACGAAGCGCAGAACACGACGCCGGAACAGATGAAGATGTTCCTGACCCGCATCGGCTTCGGCAGCAAGGCGGTGGTCACTGGCGACATCACGCAAATCGACTTGCAGCGCACGCAGAAAAGCGGACTGGTTGACGCGGTCCATATTCTCAAGAATGTGCGTGGCATCGCGTTCACCCATTTCACCAGTGCCGACGTGGTGCGCCATCCGTTAGTCGCACGCATCGTCGACGCATATGAAGCTGCCGCTCCTGCCAAAAACATATCGGCCAGACAGCCTGCGAGAAATGCAGAAAGAAAATAAGCTCTCCCTCTCCGTTCAATACCCGGACCCGCGTCTGAAAGAATGCATTACCCGCAGCAAGCTGCGGCGCTGGGTACAAGCTGCCTTGTTCGCACCGGCCGAGTTGACGATCCGCTTCGTCGATGCCGACGAAGGCAAGCTGCTCAACCGTGACTACCGCGGCAAGGATTACGCAACCAACGTGCTGACTTTCGCCTATACCGAAGATGAGGACAGCGAAGTCACGCAAGCAGACATCATCCTGTGCACAGACGTAGTGCAGCGCGAAGCCGCCGAGCAAAAGAAAACGGTCGAATCGCATACCGCGCATTTGGTCGTGCACGGCGTGTTGCATGCGCAAGGTTACGACCACGAAACCGATGACGAAGCGGCGGAAATGGAGCAACTGGAAATTGAAATCCTCGCAACTTTGGGCGAGCCGAATCCCTACCTTGGGCCCGATCAGAAATAAATTGCGCAATTTATTCCTGATCCGGGATTTTGAGTTTCGGTCCTCATTTGATGTATGCTATAAGCCATCGCAACCACGGCATTCGCCATATGCAAGATCACCCTAGTGGTGTTAAATACCTTGACACCAAACCCCACCGGTCACTGTTTGAACGCCTGACCGCACTGATTTCTCCTGAGCCTGAAAATCGCACCGAACTGCTCGAAATTCTGCACGAGGCGCATGAACGCAGCCTGATCGATGCCGATGCGCTATCGATGATCGAAGGCGTATTCCAGGTATCCGACCTGTCCGCACGCGACATCATGGTGCCGCGCTCGCAAATGGATGTGATCGACCTGAACAAGCCGATCGCGGAATGGATGCCGCTGGTGCTGGAAACTGCGCATTCGCGCTTTCCGGCAGTTGACGGCGACCGCGACAAGGTGGTCGGCGTCCTGCTCGCGAAGGACTTGCTGCGCTATTACGCGGAAGAATCATTCGACGTGCGCGATATGCTGCGCCCGGCAGTATTCATTCCGGAATCGAAGCAATTGAATGTGCTGCTGCGCGACTTCCGCGCCAACCGCAACCACATGGCAATCGTGGTTGACGAATACGGTGGTGTGGCCGGCCTGATCACGATCGAAGATGTACTGGAGCAGATTGTCGGCGATATCGAAGACGAATACGATTTCGATGAGGAAGAAGACAATATCCTGCCGGTGAAGGACGGCGTGCGCAGATTGCGCTGGCGCGTGAAGGCGCTGACCGAAATCGGGCAGTTCAATGAAACGCTGGGTACCGCATTCTCCGACGAGGATGTCGATACCATCGGCGGGTTGGTCGCCAACCATCTCGGCCGTGTGCCGCGCAAGGGCGATGTGTTCGATATCGACGGTATGCGCTTCGAGGTGTTGCGCGCCGATGCGCGGCAGGTACATGTATTGCTGGTCGAAAAGCTGCCGGGGCAGGCACAGGAAGAACTTTCCTAGTGCGCCCACTCACTCCGGCCTCCTTATTACTCTTTCCTTTCCTCGCGCTGATCGCCGGCGCGCTCAATGTATTTGCCTTTGCGCCATTCGGTTTATGGCCGCTGCAAATCATCACGCTCGCGTTCGTGTTCCGGCTGGCGATACAAGAGCCGTCCATCAGGCGCAGCGCATGGATCGGCTGGGCATACGGCTTCGGCTGGCTGGTGGCTGGCGTACACTGGCTCTACATCAGCATGCACCTCTATGGCGGCTTGCCGGGCTGGATGGCAGCAGTAGCGGTCGCGTTGCTGGCATTCGCACTAAGCGCTTTTCAGGCGCTGGCATTCGCCGCCGCCGCACGCTTTCGGCAACGCTGGCCGGTTGGTAACGGCGCGGCGTTGCTGCTTCTGTTGCCTGCCGCATGGACGCTGTCCGAATGGCTGCGCGGCTGGATGTTCACCGGGTTTCCGTGGGTCGTTTCCGGCTACGCGCACACCGCTGGACCGCTTGCCGGTTACGCGCCGTTGATCGGCGTGTACGGACTGTCACTGCTGTCCGCAGTCATTGCCGGATGCGTAGTGTTGCTGCTGGAAAAAAAAATTGTCGCAGCACTGCCTGCCATTGCACTGCTTGCCGCAGGGTTCGGTTTGAAGATGATCAATTGGACCGTCCCGCACAGTCAGCCGATTTCAGTACGCCTGCTTCAAGGCAGCGTTCCGCAGGAAATGAAATTTGCGCCAGAGCAGATCGAAGCGACGCTGGCGCTGTATTACGACATGATTGCCGCCGCACCCGCCGACCTCATTGCGACGCCCGAAACCGCGGTTCCGCTATTGTCGAGCCAGTTGCCGCCGGATTACTTGCCGCAGTTGTCCGCCATGGCAACCCGCTCGAACAGCTATCTCGCACTCGGCATTCCGGTCACCGAGGGACCGGGGCAATATGCGAACAGCATGATCGGCTTCTCGCCGTCGCCCACAGCCAAACTTTACCGCTACGACAAACACCACTTGGTACCGTTCGGCGAATTCATTCCGCTGGGCGCACGCTGGTTCGTCAACATGATGCGTATCCCGCTCGGCGATTTCTCGCGCGGCACGTTGCTGCAAGCGCCGTTTGCGGTACGCGATCAATGGGTGCTGCCGAACATCTGTTATGAAGACCTGTTCGGCGAAGAGATCGCCGCGCAGCTCTCGTCCAGTCTGTCGTCGGACGTGCCGCAGGCGACCATCCTGCTCAATCTGTCGAACATTGCGTGGTTCGGCGATTCGATCGCGTTGCCGCAGCATTTGCAGATATCGCAAATGCGCGCGATCGAAACCGGCCGTCCGATGCTGCGCGCGACCAATACGGGAGCTACCGCTGTCATTGATCCCAAAGGTGAAGTGCGGGCGCAATTGCCCCCGTTCACGCGCGGCGCGCTAAATGCGCGCGTGCAGGGTTACGAGGGACTGACACCGTATTGCCGGTACGGCAATGCTACCGTGGTCGCGCTGGCGTTTTTGCTGCTGCTGATCGCCGCTCTGAGCGGCCGCAACAATCCGCATACCGCCCTGAAAAACCGCTAAAATCTACGGTTTTGACGAATTTCCATCACTAACTGCCGGCTGATTGCACAGACGGAAAGGCAACGGACGAGAGACGATACACGATGCTCACATTTCAACAAGTGATTCTCAAGCTGCAGGAGTATTGGGATGCGCAAGGTTGCGCGCTGCTGCAGCCGTACGACATGGAAGTCGGCGCAGGCACCTCGCATACCGCGACCTTCCTGCGCGCAATCGGACCGGAACCGTGGCGAGCCGCCTATGTGCAGCCGTCGCGCCGCCCGAAGGATGGCCGCTATGGCGAAAATCCGAACCGCATGCAGCACTACTACCAGTATCAGGTGGTGTTAAAGCCGGCACCGGAAAACATCCTCGACCTGTATCTCGGTTCGCTCGAAGCGCTGGGTTTGAATCTGAAGCAGAATGATGTGCGCTTCGTCGAAGACGACTGGGAAAACCCGACACTGGGCGCCTGGGGTCTGGGCTGGGAGGTGTGGCTGAATGGAATGGAAGTCACGCAGTTCACCTACTTCCAGCAAGTCGGCGGCCTGGACTGCAAGCCGGTGCTCGGAGAAATCACTTATGGCATCGAGCGCCTTGCGATGTATCTGCAGGGCGTCGAAAACGTGTATGACCTGGTGTGGACCGAATGGGAAGAACATGGCGTGACCAAGCGCCTGACCTATGGCGACGTGTTCCATCAAAACGAGGTCGAGCAGTCGACGTTCAACTTCGAACATTCGAATACCGAATTCCTGTTCTCGCTGTTTGGCAATTACGAAGCGGAAGCCAAGCGCCTGCTGGAAGTGCCGCTTGCCTTGCCGGCGTATGAAATGATTCTCAAGGCGGCGCATACGTTCAACCTGCTG
>DASVLY010000203.1:0-3697 GCA_036384635.1 Noviherbaspirillum sp.
CGAAGCGACAAGCGCCGTCGAAAGCATCGCGCACGATCAGCAAGGACCATCGATCCCCGATCACATCGACGCTGCGCGCAACGGGACAGGGTTCGTCAGTCAGGACGCTATTGTTTGGCATGGCATCTCCCCGAGCCGGGACGGTGATCAATCTGGTTGCATTATAAAACCACATAATCTAGCATTCAATGAGTTTCGATTTGCAACCAGATTGGATGAATGCCATGATGAGGGATACTCCGGCGTCAGCGCCGAACCGACCCGCTACACCGGTCCGGCGCGCCGATATGCCGCGCAGCATGCTATGGCTGTTCGCCATCGCCAGCGGCCTGAGCGTGGCCAATGTCTATTACGCGCAACCGCTGCTCGATGCCCTCTCGAGAGACTTCGGCATCAGCCACGCTGCTATCGGCGGCGTCGTCACCGCGACCCAGATCGGTTGCGCGGTGGCCTTGTTGCTACTGGTGCCACTGGGTGACCGGATGGATCGACGTCGTCTCATGGCGATACAGCTATTGGCGTTGGTGGTTGCGCTGGTGGTCGTCGGTCTGGCCCAGAGCGCGCCGGTCCTGTTGATCGGCGTGCTCGCCGTCGGCTTGCTGGGTACGGCGATGACACAGGGCTTGATCGCCTATGCCGCCAGCGCTTCGGCCGTGCATGAACGAGGGCGGGTTGTCGGCGCGGCGCAAAGCGGTGTGTTCGTCGGTCTTCTGCTGGCCAGGGTCTATGCCGGAGGCGTCAGCGACCTCGCAGGCTGGCGCGGTGTCTACCTTACCGCTGCCGCGCTGATGCTGGCCATTGCCCTGCCGCTGTGGAGAAGGCTTCCGGCCCTGGCCGCCGTGCCCGATGAAATGCGCTATCTGCGTCTGATCGCTTCCATGCTCACGCTGCTGCTGCAGGAAAAGGTCCTGCAAGTCCGGGGTGTGCTGGCCATGTTGATGTTCGCCGCACTCAATATCTTCTGGAGCGCCCTGGTGCTGCCCTTGAGCGCGCCACCCCATGGGTTTTCACACACCGCCATCGGTGCCTTCGGCCTGGTCGGCGCCATCGGTGCACTGGCCGCCGCGCGTGCCGGGCAATGGGCCGACCGTGGGCAGGGAGAGCGTACCAGTGCCGTCGCACTGGCACTCCTGCTGCTGGCCTGGTGGCCGCTGTCCTTGATGGCGTCGTCGCTGGTGGCGCTGGTGGTCGGCATCATCTTGCTCGACCTAGGCGCGCAGGCGCTCCACGTCACCAGCCAGAGCATGATCTTCCTGACCCGGCGCGACGCCTACAGTCGCCTGATCGGTCTCTACATGCTGTTCTATGCCGTCGGCAGCGGCCTGGGAGCGATCGGCGCGACGGCCACCTATGCCCATGCGGGCTGGCAAGCGGTATGCCTGCTGGGCGCCGTGGTCAGCCTGCTGGCGTTGCTGTTCTGGTGGCTGACCCGACGGGTTTCATCCATGGCAGCCACCCATACGCAAGATCGATAGCGCGGAAGTCCGGCTGACCCAATGGCACCATGCTCGCATGCCCGGCAGCGCCAATACCCACAATGCGCCGGGCCAGTGTGATGCGCCAGGGATGGCCAGCAGCATCAAACGACGACATTGGATACATCCACCAGATTTTCACGCAGGCGGGAAGCATCTCGTTTCGGCGGATGGCCGAACAATCGGGAATATTCACGGCTGAATTGCGACGGGCTTTCATATCCCACCGCGTAAGCGGTCCGGGTGGCGTCCACGTCAGAGGCCAGCAGACGTCGGGCCGCCTGCAGTCGCAGCGTCTTATGATATTGCAGGGGGCTCATCGAGGTGGCCGCGCGGAAGTGGCGGTTGAAGGATGCAATGCTCATGCCAGCGATGTCGGCGACGGTCTTGATCGGGAAGGATTCATCGTAGTGATGCCGCATCCAGTCGATCGCTTTTCTGACCTGCGTCAGTCGCCCCTCCTCCCGGCCGATTTGCCGCAGCAACGGTCCATGCGGGCTTTGCAACAGCCGGTACATGAGCTCGCGCTCACGCGATGCGGCCAGCACGGCAATATCGTCCGGCGTATCCAGCAGGGCCAGCAAGTGGTCCCAGGCTTCAAGTACGTCGCGCGAAACCCGCTCGATGTTGAAGGCTGCCGGCTCCTTTTTCTGCGGGGCGGCCGGCATGTCGGTGATCAGGGAGGTGAGGATGCCGTGGTCCAGCGTCAGGCCGGTGCCGACGTAGGGCTGGTCGCCCTCCATTTCGAATATGCAACAGGTCGTCGGTAAATCGATCAGGGAAGCGAAGCAGGCGCCCGCACTGTAGCGCAGCATCTTCTTGTTCACCATCATCTGCTTGGCGCCCTGCAAGATCAGGCATACGCCGGCGCCGATGGCCATCATGCTCGGCTCCGCTTGCCGGAAGACGCCGACGGCCAGTCGCGGAATCGCTGTGCCCAGGCTCTTCGGGTCTTCGTGGCGCAGTACGCGGCGGCTCATTTGATGAAGGAGATCTTTCATATCTTCAGTGTGCCAGCGGAATCGGACATGTTCAATGAATTGAGCGGATCAGGCAATAAATTGCGCTGTTTTGGCGAAAATCCGTCAAGCCCAAAGCGTATCTTGGCAAGACGCATGCGATGTCGCATGCGTCTGAACCCAACAGGAGAACATCTTGAACAGCGCACATTTCAACGCAAAATCGACAACGGATGAAGTATTGGCCGGCACGGATCTGCACGGGAAACGGGTCTTCATCACGGGTGTCTCGGCAGGGCTGGGAATCGAGACGGCCCGCGCCCTCGTGGCCCATGGCGCCGATGTCATCGGCACCGTGCGCGACCTCGACAAGGCGCGCGGTGCCACGCAGGGGGTGCGGGATGCGGCAGAAGCCTCAGGCGGCAGCCTTGAGCTCATCCAGATGGACCTTGCCGATCTGGCATCGGTCCGAGCCGTGACCGACAGCATGGTCGCCGCAGGAAAAACCTTCGACCTCGTCATTGCCAATGCCGGCATCATGGCCCCACCCTTCGGCGTGACGCCGGATGGCTTCGAGCTCCAGTTCGGCACCAATGTCCTGGGACACTTCGTATTGGTCCACCGGCTGGCACCGCTGATGGTAGCGGGAGCAAGACTGATCATGCTCTCCTCCAACGGGCACCGGTTCGGCGATGTCGATCTCGACGATCCGAATTTCACGCATACCCCTTACGATCCCTGGCTTGCATACGGCCGCTCCAAGACCGGCGACGCCTTGCTGGCCGTGGCCTTCGACGCGCGTCATCGACATCGTGGCGTGCGCGCGGCGAGCGTCCACCCGGGTGTGATCCTGACCGAGCTGACGCGCAATATCGCGCCTGAAGTGTTCGAGAGTGCCTTTGCCTCAATGCATGAACAACACCTGGCGCTGGGAAATGCGCCCTTCGAGGTCAAGACCCCCGCGCAAGGCGCCGCTACGACGCTTTGGGCCGGCGTCGTCGCGGATGCCGAGACCATCGGCGGGCGATATTGCGAAGACTGCGCAATCGCTGCCCCGCTTGCTGACGATGCCGTCGTCAGCGCTTTCAGCGCAGGCGTACGCCCGTATGCGCTCGATCCGGTACGTGCCGAGCAATTATGGATCAAGTGCGCAGAATTGACGGGCGAAGCGTAATGAACAAGCGCAGCCAACTAGCTCACACGGCGACGGAACCACCATCGACGAACAACTCGACACCGGCGATGTAACTGCTCTCGGGCGAT
>DASVLY010000204.1:0-3208 GCA_036384635.1 Noviherbaspirillum sp.
GCTTCGGCGGTCGCGTCAGGCAGCTTGTAATACGCCTTGAGCATCGACGGCGACTTCACCAGCACTTCGCCGTCGGGCGCGAGTCTGACTTCGACGCCGGGCGCAGGCTGCCCGACGCTGCCGGATCGGATATGGCCGTCCGGCTGCAGGCACACATAGGCGCAGGTCTCGGTCGAACCGTACAACTGCTTCAGATTCACGCCGATGGAACGGTAGAAGCGGAACAGGTCAGGCCCGATCGCCGCCCCCGTGGTGTAGGCGACCCGCACGCGCGACAGACCCAGCGCGTTCTTCAGCGGGCCGTACACGAGAACGTTGCCAAGCGCATAGCGGATGCGGTCCATCAGGCCGACCGGCTTGCGGTCGAGGATGTCGGCGCCTACGCGCCTGGCCACTTCCAGGTAGTGATGGAACATCCTGCGCTTGATGGCGCCTGCATCTTCCATGCGGACCATCACCGCCGTCAGCATGTTCTCGAACACGCGCGGCGGCGCGAAATAATAGGTCGGGCCAATCTCGCGCAAATCGGTCATCACCGTATCGCCCGATTCCGGGCAGTTCACGGTGAAGCCTGCGACCAGCGCCTGCGCGAAGGAAATCAGATGGTCGCCGATCCAGGCCATCGGCAGGTAGGACAGCACCTCTTCGTGTTCGGTGAGCCTGTCAAAGCCCGCGCCGCCGGATGCTGCGGCGATGAAGGACGCATGCGTCTGACATACGCCCTTGGGCTTGCCGGTCGTGCCCGAGGTGTACAGTATGACCGCCACATCGTCGGCCTTGCCGGCATCGACCTCGCCGCTGAAAAAGCCGGGATGGGCGCGGTCGAATTCGCGCCCGCGCCGCTGCACCTCTTCGAAGGAAGCGAGCTCCGGCTGCGTGTAATGGCGCATGCCGCGCGTGTTGTCGTAAATGATGCGGGAGATGCGGTTCAGCTTTTCCTTGATCTCGAACAGCTTGTCGACCTGCTCCTGGTCTTCCACCACTGCGAAATCGATGTCGGCATTGTCCAGCACATAGGCCATGTCGGCCGCCGGCGCATCCTGGTACACCGGCACCGCGACGCCGCCCAGGCACTGCGCGGCGGCCATCGCCCAGTACAGGCGCGGCCGGTTGTCGCCGATGACCGCCAGGTTCATGCCGCGCTTGAAGCCCAGCGCCGCCAGGCCGCATGCCAGCGCCCGCACTTCATCGGCAACCTGCGCCCAGCTCCAGCTTTGCCAGATGCCCAGGCCCTTCTGGCGGTAGGCCGGTTTGTCCGCGCGTACCTGCGCCTGCCGCAGCAGCAGGCGAGGGAAAGTGTGCGCCGGCCCGTTATTGTTCATGTTGTCTCCCATCGTCCCACTCTCTCTTGATTGTTCCGACGACCGCCGCTCCAAGGTAATTGCGGCGTTGCGAATGCATGCCAGGAAACTCTTTCTGCACGGGCTGGTCCTAGCTATACATCGCAGCTTGCACCGGGCTCCGATCAATCCGGCATTGCCTGCGAATCGCGGGCGGATCGGGCCATGTGCCAATCGATTATATCCGTCACTTTATTTCCAACACACAATGTTTCTATTGTGTTTTCGCATTTGCAACACACACTAGACGGCGCGCTTTTTATGTGCTGTGATTTGAACGCAAGCATCAATCCGACCGTTGGTGCACCCAGTCAACGTGGAGAGAACCTCGTTCCGGCAACTGTTGCGGAAGGGGGGGCACTGGTTCATGACGCGCTCCAATTCCCGATGACGATCAACCAACAAACGTAAATCAATAGTGCTACTCGAAAAATTCTCAGCCGACCTTCCGTCCCTCCAATCGCTGGCCGCATTCTGGTCCGGCCCGGTAGTGGCAACCAATCTCATCGTTTTCTTCAGCCTGTTCGGCGCGCTGCTCCTGGGCCTGATGGTCGGCTATGAACGCTCGTACCACGGTCGCGCGGCGGGCATGCGCACTTACGGAATCGTCTGCATGGCATCGGCGGCGCTGACGGTGATCGCCGGCCATCCGGGGGCCTGGTTCGGCGGGCAGGTGGTCGTGAGCATGGGGGCCGACCCGACCCGCATCATCCAGGGCATCGTCACCGGGATCGGCTTTCTCGGCGCCGGCGTGATCATGAAAGAGGGCTTTAACATCAGCGGCCTGACCACCGCTGCCTCGATCTGGGCCGTCTCGGTGATCGGCGTGCTGATCGGCGTCGGCTTTTACCTGGCGGGGATTTTGCTCGCGACTTTGTCGGCGCTATGCATGGTCGGCGTACCGAAACTGGCCAGCCGCCTGCCGTCGCGCCAGGCCATTGCCATCGAACTCACATTCAAGAAAGGTTTTTCCCCCAGCGAAGAAATACTGCGCCAGTTGGCTGTGCAGCGCGGCTACGAAATCGCCAATGGTTCCGTTTCGATTGCGGTGCATGACGACAAGACCGAATGGCATTTCGTCGCGGTGGCATTCAACAAGGCCAGCGGCGCGCCGCTCTCCGAACTGGCGCGCGAACTCTCCGCGTTCGAAGGCATGGACAGTTTCCATTTGTCGCATGCGCGGAATTAATCGGGGCTTAATGAAGTGGACTCCGCCTTCCTGGTGAAGGCATCATCATTCGACCTCGGTCTTTGTTGTTGTCACCTTTGCAAATGCCAGCGACACGGTATCTCGCATTAGTTTGTGCTTCAACTTCATCGCCCCTTTCTCATCCAGAAACCAACGGCGACAAGGCAAACACATTTTTCGCAATATCCAGACCGATTACTTTTACAGCGGCATTCAGCTTCTCGTCCGGTTTAAAAAGTTGGAGTGCAGCTATCTCGCATTATGTCGGTTGGTTGCGGCGATTATCGTATTCAGAAAAATACTTGCACGCATAAATATTATTTACGGATAAGTTTTATTGCGCGCGTTAAGACCCGCCCTGTAGAGCCACAGGTGCTACAGCTCGCCTAATGCCGGATGAATGTGCCTGGACTGGCGGGTGTTTACGATATGCTAGTGAAGGAGTTACAAATTCGCGTACGATTCCGGTCCTTGGAGGCGCACTGACGCTCATGTGGCGTGTCTGCGAATTTGAGATTTACCCCCACTAGCACTTTTGATCGATAACTAATAATTATTCATGAAATTCTTTGAGAAGGACAAGGCTGGCGTTGCTGTCTGGCTGCCAATCGTTAGCGGACCAGTCACAAGTCTTGTGGCATTTTTCTTGGCGTATTGGCTCGACCCATTGAGCTTGAAG
>DASVLY010000205.1:0-3028 GCA_036384635.1 Noviherbaspirillum sp.
GGCCTCGATACCGGGCCGATGCTGCTGCTTGAACGTTTGCAGATTGCGGCTGACGACACAACCGGCAGCTTGCATGACAAGCTGGCGCAATTGGGCGGCAAATTGATCGTCGATGCTTTGCGCAAGCTGGAGCAGGGCGGCTTGACTGCGACGCCGCAGCCGGAGGCGGGCGCGAACTACGCGGCGAAGATCACGAAGGAGGAAGCGGCGCTGGATTTTACGCAGCCGGCTCAAGTATTGGCGCACAAGATTCGCGCATTCAACCCGTTCCCCGGTGCTTCGGCTTCGTTCAATGGCGTGCCGATCAAGCTGTGGCGGGCGGAAGCGGTGTCCGGTACTTCCGGGCAGACGCCCGGGCAGGTGCTGGCAGCCGGCGCGCAGAACAGTGTGGTGGTGGCCTGCGGCGACGGGGCGCTGCGTTTGACGGAATTGCAAAAACCCGGCGGCAAACGCCTGGCGGCGGCGGAGTTCCTCAAGGGATTTGCAATGGAAGGGGGGCGATTCGAATGAATCGCCGGCGCGGGTACGCATGAAGCGGCCGGTGCTTGTCATCCATATTCGACGCCAGGCTCATTGACTGTCCAGCGTATTCTCTGCGCGGTATCCTTGCCGACGCCTGGTGTTTGTGCCAGGTCTTGCTCATCGGCTTGCATGACGTTTTCGATGCTGCCGTAGCGGTCGAGCAGTGCGTGCGCGCGGGTTGGACCGATACCCGGCAGTTCCTGCAATATCCGCAACTGCAGCTGTTGCTTTCCTTTCGGACGGCGCCCGTTCCGAGAGACCGCGCCATTCCGGGCGGACCTGAGCTGGTTTGCCGCAAAGGCCATCAAACGTGCCGTTTCTTGCGAATCGAATGATCGCAAGAGCGGTATGCCGAACATGGCGGAAACGGAAACGAGTGCGCCTTGCAGCGCTTCGCGGCTGATGCCGTAATGCGCGATGTCTTTTATTCGCCCTTCGAGAATGATGAGCGCGCGAGACTTGGAGCCGGCCAATCGGGCCGCTTGCCGAAACAGACGGCCATCCATGATCGAGGCCACGAAGTCCGGCAGCGTTTTGCGTTCGAACAGCAATTGCTCTCCAAACTGATAATCTCCCAGCATTAGACGTTTCACCATCACGTCGCATCCTTCAAGCGTTCGCAGGGCTTCGATGACTTCCGGCGGTTCGCGGTCGTCGGCAATGATGGCGAGGGAGGTTTGCATGTGTTTTATCTATCTGTGTGCCGGGAAGATCTGGCTTGCGGCTTCGGACAGATCCGCAATGATGAAAAATTTCAAATGTTGATTAAAGCACAATGGCTGTCTGGTTTGTAATCGCTTGTTCAAATGGAATGGCACGAGCTCCTCGGCATCCGCGATATCTGCTGACGTAAGCCATTGATCTACCGTATAATTTTTCGATGCGCCGATTTGATTGAAAAGTCAAACCCAGCTTGCGGGCGCAGGGGTGTGCCGCCTCAAAAAATACTGCTAAAGCGGACGTGAGAACGAACCCGGCCCCGCTTCATTGCTGGCCGGTTTTTTTTTGAATTGAATTTCCTTTTTAGAACTTATGCATCACAGGCAGTCTTTCGGAGCAGGTACTCTTCGCATTACCCGTGAAGAAACTGCAGCATTGCATAAGTTCTCTTGAGATAAAAATGAAACGCGACGCCATTTCCACTACCGAAGCGCTTCTGCGCGACTTGTTGTCCCGACGTATCCTGATTCTGGACGGTGCAATGGGCACGATGATTCAGCAATACAAGCTGACGGAGGAGGATTACCGCGGCGCGCGTTTTGCGGATTTCGCCGCGCCGGGCAAGGAGTTGTTCGTCAAAGGCAACAACGAATTGCTGACGCTGACGCAGCCGCACATCATCCGCGAAATCCATGAGAAGTATCTCGCGGCCGGCGCCGACCTGATCGAAACCAATACCTTCGGTGCGACCAGCGTCGCGCAGGATGATTACCACATGGCGCATCTCGTTTATGAGATGAATGTGGAGTCTGCCAGACTCGCACGGGCGGCGTGCGACAAGTATTCGACGCCCGGCAAGCCGCGCTTTGTCGCCGGCGCGCTCGGACCCACGCCCAAGACCGCGTCGATTTCACCGGATGTCAACGACCCGGCTGCGCGCAATGTCACCTTCGATCAACTGGTCGCAGCGTACCTGGAGCAAACCCGCGCCCTGGTCGAAGGCGGCGCCGACGTGCTGCTGGTCGAAACGATTTTCGATACGTTGAACTGCAAGGCAGCCTTGTTCGCGATCGACACCTTCTTCGAGGAGTCCGGCAAGCGTCTGCCGATCATGATTTCCGGCACCGTCACCGATGCATCGGGCCGCATTCTTTCGGGGCAGACCGTGCCCGCGTTCTGGCATTCGGTGCGCCATGCGAAGCCGCTGACGGTCGGCCTGAACTGCGCATTGGGCGCTGCGTTGATGCGTCCTTATGCGGAAGAGTTGTCGAAGATCGCCGACACTTTCGTCTGCGTGTATCCGAATGCCGGTCTGCCCAATCCGATGTCCGATACCGGCTTTGACGAGACGCCCGATGTCACCTCGTCGCTGTTGAAGGAATTCGCCGAGAGCGGTTTTGTGAACATTGCCGGCGGCTGCTGCGGCACCACGCCGGATCACATCAAGGCGATCGCCGATGTGGTCAGCAAGATCGCGCCGCGCAAGATTCCTGAAACTACGTACGAGATGAAGCTGTCGGGCCTTGAGCCGTTCGTCATCGATGAGAACTCGCTGTTCGTCAACGTCGGCGAGCGTACCAACGTGACCGGCTCCAAGGCGTTCGCGCGCATGATCTTGAACGAGCAGTACGACGAGGCGCTGTCGGTTGCTCGCCAACAGGTAGAAAACGGCGCGCAGATCATTGACGTCAACATGGATGAGGCGATGCTCGATTCGGTCGCCGCGATGACGCGCTTTTTGAACCTGATCGCCTCCGAGCCGGATATCGCGCGCGTGCCGATCATGATCGACTCGTCGAAATGGTCGGTGATCGAAGCCGGCCTGAAATGCGTGCAGGGCAAGGCG
>DASVLY010000206.1:0-5413 GCA_036384635.1 Noviherbaspirillum sp.
CCGTGCATATCGGCTCGATACCGTGCATACTGGACAACCCTGTCCATATAACTAATCAGTTATGCATCACAATAAGGAAACTTAACCATGGCAGTAAAACCAATCCCCGATGCGTACCGCTCTGCGACGCCGTATTTCATCGTCAATCACGCAGCGGGCGCCATCGAGTTCTACAAGAAAGCCTTCGGGGCCACGGAACGGGTGCGTCTCGCTGATTCGGCCGGCAAAGTAATGCACGCCGAAATCCAGATCGGAAACTCACCGCTCATGCTTGCGGACGAGTTCCCGGATATGGGGTATCGCAGCCCACAGTCGCTCGGCGGCTCGCCCGTGTCGATACTGCTCTACGTTGAAAACGTCGATACGCTGTTTAGCCAGGCGATTGCTGCTGGAGCAAAAGAAACAATGGCGGTGGCGGACCAATTCGATGGTGACCGCCGTGACACACTGACAGATCCATTTGGACACGTTTGGTTGTTGGCAACCAAAAAGGAAGATGTTTCGCCAGAAGAAATGCAAAAACGCTTCGAGACAATGATGAAACAAGGTGAAGCATAACAAGGCGCCCGAGCCGACGCCGTGAAGCGCCGCAGAGTTTCCTGCAACGTCTGTGGCCGGCGCGACTCAGCTCTGCGTTAGACACCAAGGAGACATCATGACAGTTAAGCGTATGGACAACGTCGGCATCGTTGTGGAAGACATCGATGCCGCCATTGAGTTCTTCACCGAACTTGGTCTCGATCTTGAGGGGCGTGCCCCAGTTGAAGGAGACTGGGCAGATGGCGTCACTGGATTGCGCGCCATGCGCGTCGAGATTGCCATGATGCGCACGCCGGACGGTCACAGCCGTCTTGAGTTGTCCCGCTTCCTCGCGCCGCCCGTGGTCGCCGATCATCGCGTCGCCCCAGTGAACGCTCTCGGCTACCTACGCGTCATGTTCACCGTGGAGGACATCGACGATACGCTCGTCCGGCTACGCAAACGCGGCGCGCAGCTCGTCGGCGAAGTGGTCCAGTATGAAAACATGTATCGACTCTGCTATATCCGTGGTCCCGAAGGAATTCTCATCGGGCTCGCCGAACAGCTCGGGCAGCAGACTTCCCGAGAGAATCCCATAGGGACGTAATCGTTGAGAACTAAAGATCACTAAAACAAGGTCTGTTGTCGGCTAGTCAGCGCTGCAAAATCATCGCCCAGGAAGGGCAGTATGGCGTCTGCCACTGGTTGCAGCTGGCGCGTAATATAGTGTTCGTAATCAACCGGCGAGCGCTGAGTTTCCAATGGTTCCGGACCGGCCATCGTCATCACGTAACTTATCCAGCCACGGTTTTGATATTGCAGAGGGCGGCCTTGCAGTTGGTTGTATTCGTCGGCGATGCGCGCGGCACGCACATGGGGCGGCACATTGCGCTGATATTCATCCAGCGGCCGGCGCAGCCGTTTGCGGTACACCAGCAACGCATCGAATTCGCCGCTGGCGGTACGGTCGACATAATCACGCACATAGTCCCGATACGCTTCGCCCTTGAAGATGCGCAAATACAGTCCTTGCTGGAATTGCTGTGCCAGCGGTGTCCAGTCCGTGCGGACCGACTCCATTCCCCGAAAGACAATTTCCTCGCTACCGTTTGCCTTGGCAATTAACCCGGCGTAGCGTTTCTTGCTGCCTTCATCGGAGCCGCGAATGGTCGGCATTAAGAAACGCCGGTAATGCGTATCGAACTCGAGTTCGAGCGCGTTATCGAGGCCGAATTCCAGTTGCAGATGTCGCTCCCACCATTGGTTCACACAGTTGACCAGTATGCGTCCGACCTCGACCGCCTGTTCTTCCGTGTGCGCATGCTTTAACCACACAAAGGTGGAATCGGTGTCACCGTAGATCACGTCATAGCCTTGATCTTCGATCAGCTTGCGCGTGCGAAGCATGATTTCGTGTCCGCGCAAGGTGATCGAGGACGCCAGGCGGGGATCGAAGAAACGGCAGCCGCTCGATCCCAGCACGCCGTAGAACGCGTTCATGATGATCTTCAATGCCTGTGATAGTGGTTGGTTGCCGTCGCGTTTGGCTGCCTCGCGCTCCTGCCAGATCTGCTTGACGATTGCCGGCAGGCAGTGCTTGTCGCGCGCAAAGCGCGCACCGCGAAAACCGGGAACTGTTGCAGTGTCATCGACGTTGCGCGTGCCTTCCATCAATCCCACAGGATCTATCAGGAACGTGCGGATAATCGACGGGTAGAGGCTTTTGTAATCGAGCACCAGCACCGAATCGTACAGGCCGGACCGCGAATTCATCACGAAGCCGCCGGGGCTGTTTTCGCCTTCCACGTCGCCAAGATTGGGCGCAACGTAACCCTGGCGGTGCATCATCGGCATGTACAGATGCTCGAATGCCGCCACCGAGCCGCCGCTGCGATCAACGGCCAACCCGGTAACACTGGCACGTTCCAACAGGAAGGCCATCAGCTCTGTTTTGGCAAAGATGCGCGTCACCAGTTCGCAGTCTTTCAGGTTGTAGCGCGCCAGGGCAGGCTTGTCTTCGGCGAAGCGGCGGTCGATTTCCGCCATCCGCTGATAGGGATTGTCGATGGCCTTGCCTTCGCCCAGCAGTGTCTGCGCCACGTGTTCCAGGCTGAATGACGGGAAGTTCCAGGTCGCCGATTTGAGCGCTTCGATACCGTCGATGATCAGGCGGCCCGCGGCAGCCGCGAAGAAGTGCTGTCTGCTGCCGTGTTCGCGCCATTCCATTGCGCTGCCGTCCCGTCCGAAACGCAGTGGAACGTGACAGCGTTCCGCGTGCCGTTGCAGTATACGCAGGTCGAACTGCACCAGGTTCCAGCCGATGATGGCGTCGGGATCATGCCGTTTCAGCCATTGATTCAACCGTTCCAGCATCTGCGCATGGCTGTCGCAGTATTCCAGATCGAAGTCGAGCAGATCGTCGCCGCCGTTCGGCGGGCCCAGCATGTACACCTGACGCTGGCCGCATCCTTCCAATGCGATCGAATACAGCTCGCCGTGAGGATTGGTTTCAATATCGAGCGATGCCAGTTGCAGCGGAGGGCGATACCCCGACGCAGGTTTCATCTGGCCGTCGAGTAGCGAGGCGTCACCGCCAGGCTGGCCGCCGAACCACACCGGCGCGGTGATGAATCGCTCCATCAGGTAGCGTTCCGGCGGACGTACATCAGCTTCGTAGATGTCAATGCCGTTTTCTCTCAAGCGTTTTTCCAGTTTCAACAGCTGGCGATACTGCCGACAATACAATCCCAGCACTGGTCGGTGGTGGAAATCGCATAGCGGGAGAGTGCGCAGTTCGCAGCAGCGTTCGCCACGCAATAGCGCTTCCACTTGCTCACGTTGCTCGGCCGGAATGAACGCGATGCAGGATTGAGGAGCCAGCCGAAGATGGCACGGGCCGTCATCGGTCGCCAGCCAGAATTCGACTTCCGTGCCGGTGGCCGTATCGCGCCAGTGTCGGGTCAAGAGAAACCCCTGCTTGAGTTGAACCAACGTACTACCTTTAATTAAGCGGTATCTGCGTAAATGTTCCGCACTGCATTCCAACGAATCAGTCGAGCTGGAAGCCGTACTTTCCCTTTTCGGGATTGTCGATGTAGTCTTTCCATGTGTCATTTCCACTGAAGAGATTTTGCATTCGTCGACTTTTTCCGTCCTCTTTATCCGGGAAGGCCGCTGCGAGAATCTCGTCTGGGCCAAGCCAGTGCCGCCCATTTTTGAATTGCTCGAACATGTATTTGACGGCAGCGGCCTGGCGCTTCCCCTTGATGCGCCACGGTTCGACCTTGCTGCGAATCGTCAGTGTGTTGGTGTATTCGTCGAAATGCACCGGTAGAACGGGGCGCAGCGCCCCATCGACGGACTTGGACAAAATGCGATGGAGCAAATCAATGTCGAGGCAAGGTTCGGGAAGGTAGTCGACCAGCACATCACGCAGGGTAGCGAAGCGATAATTTCGCGGAGGGCGAACGAAGTCAGGCAATTTCACGCCGGACGAGAGGATGATGCCTTGATCCGGCAGCAGTTGCGAATGAAAATGCCGGAAGACTTCATCGACCGATTGTGCGAGTCCGCGCGCCATCCAAACGTCAGTGTGCGCGGAACCGATTCTCGCTTTGCCGAGCAACCATAACGCTCCATCAAGCGCGGGGAATTCGATCCCCTTGCGCAAGGCTTGCGGAATGGCGAGCAGATCCGCGACAACGTTCAACAACTTAGCGTTGTTGATGGAATAAACTGCCGCTGCGTCTGCCGATATCGATGTCATACGGAACGTCGCCGGGCATCGATAACAGTAATTGGATGAATCCTCGCTTGCCTCCAACTCGACGGCCACGCGCTCATCGCCGCGATCGGCCAGATAATGACCGGCGTATCCGATACGTGTCGTCCATGCGGACAGTTCAGCCGCCGACAGCGAGGCAGCGGGCAAGAAGTCCCAGCCCGGCATGCCTAACAAGCGCTGGCCGTCACCGTCGATAATTGATTGCCGAGACCGCTCGAACAAATCAATCAGTTCAAGCAGCGAGCGCGTTGAGATGATCTGCGCCGGCATCGCCGATTTCCTTCACCAGTTTCCATTTGGCGAGCAAACGGTCGCAGAGCGCCCGATCTTTCTCGCGTTTGGTTTTGATGTTGCACTTGTTGTCTTCACGGAGAACGATGGCAATCGTGCGGGCGCGGCCTTTGCCAATTTTCTTCAAACGGATCGACAGTTTCGCGTAAGTCAAATGATGATGACGAAAATCGAAGGTGGGGCCGACGATGGATTTCGCCGCCGTATAAATATCATCCCCGTCGCCGGCCAGGATTTTCACCAATAGCGTCCGATACGCTTGCGTATACCCAAGTTCGATGACTTTGACCGACGTAATGTCCTCGCCCACGATATCGAAATGGCGTGGTGCGGCGAGGCTTTGGTAGTCGTACTGTTTCAGAGGAATTTTTTCACCGGAAATCGGCGATTGCAACAGCATGTCCGCCGCCAAGCGCGCAAGCGTGGCGCGACTCTCGGGATCGCGCGACAACACTTCAAGATGGCCGTTGGCCGGTTCGTACGTGATATGGGAAGCCACTGCGCGAATTACCTCTTGCGATACCAATTCGCTCGCCTGCACGCAATCGACGATTTCAGGCGGGCGGTTGTGATGAATGCTGATCTGGTAAAGCGCGATGTCTGTGCCGGTCTGCGTGTCGGGACGCAGTCGTTTAAAAATTTGCACGGCCACCGCATCCTTGCCGCATCCAAACTGTTCGGCGATTCCTTCATGAAATCGATCTCTTGCCGATGCGCTTGTCGCTACCGCAAGATGTGTTGGAGCGACGAACCCGGAATAGCAAGTGACGCTCTGCCGCAGCACATCGGCCTGCCGGGAGTCGAGCGCTTCCTTAAAGA
>DASVLY010000207.1:0-2358 GCA_036384635.1 Noviherbaspirillum sp.
CTGTCGGAACATTTGCAGATGCAGGGGTGGTGCTACGGCGACTTCCCGGCACATAACAGCTTGTGGGACATGGCGGAAAAAACTGCCGACGACGTGCTGGCGCGTATTGCGCTAGTGCCCCGTACGCTGGAAGCGCGCGGCCTTGATGCATCGCCGCCATTGCGCGCGAAGCTGGCGCAGGCCGGAGACAATGCCGCCGCTGCAATCCTCGACATCATTCTGCGCGATGAGATCGGCCATGTTGCGATCGGTAACCGCTGGTATCACTGGCTATGCGAATCTCGCGGACTGGAACCGGTCGCAACTTATGCTGCACTCGCGGAGCAATACAAGGCGCCGCCGTTGCGCGGGCCGTTCAATCTGGAAGCGCGGAGGGCGGCGGGTTTCAGTGAAATTGAGCTGGCCGCGTTAGTCGCATAGGCTTTTGTATAAATCACGAAAGATATTCCTAAAAGAATAGTCTCGGACATTCGTTTTGCTGCCGGTCAAGAATGCACCAGCGCAGTTGCTCAATCTGAAACTTCAGGCCGCGTTGTCAGGTCTTTCACTCGTGCGAAGTTTGCTCAACTTCATCTTTGCATCTGTGAAAAGGAAAGAACGAATGTCGACAAAACGGATTACGCTTGCGTTGCAAGGCGGTGGTTCCCACGGTGCGTTTACTTGGGGAGTGCTCGATCGTCTGCTGGAAGATGAGCGCATCGACATTGAGGCAATCAGCGGCGCCAGCGCGGGCGCGATGAATGCAGTGACGCTTGCACATGGACTCACGGCAGGAGGACGCGATGGCGCACGTCAAGCGCTCAAGGATTTTTGGACCAGTGTCGCCGGTAGTGCGCCGTTCAGCAAGATCCCGGATTATTTACTGTCGCCACAAGGACTTGCCGTGCAAACGGATCTGCCTTCCGCATTCAAGTCAATGCTGTTATTGGCACGCTTTTTTTCACCGTATCAACTTAATCCGTTTGATATCAACCCGCTGCGCGATATCCTGGCCAGGCAAATCGATTTCGAGCGGCTGCGCAACGAGTGCAAAGTTCGGCTGTTCATCGCCACTACGCAGGTCAGTACCGGCACACTGAAATTGTTCCGCAACCGGCACCTGACGCTCGACGTACTGCTTGCATCGGCCTGCCTGCCGTTGCTGCACCACGCAGTGGAGATCGACGGCGAAACATATTGGGACGGCGGGTTGACTGCGAATCCGCCGCTGTTTCCGCTGCTGCACAAATGCTCGGCGCGCGACATCATGGTCGTATTACTGCATCCCACTCCGCATGCGAAAACGCCGATGACCGCAGGCGATATCTGGCACCGGCTGACCGAAATGGGGTTCAGTTCAACCTTTTTTACCGAATTACAAGGCGTACTGCTGGCGCAGCGCGAAGCCAAACGAAGCTGGCTTTCGCTCGGACGGCTGGAGCGCAGGTTGCGCCACCTCAATATGCATGTGATCGAGTCGCAGGAATTGATGAGCCAGCTCGGCATGCATAGCAAGCTGAACGCACGCCCGTCCTTCATCAACGGCTTGCACGAAGAAGGACGCCAGTGTGCTGAAGCATGGCTGGAAAACAACTTCAGGCATATCGGCATACGATCGTCGTTCAGCCTGGCAAAGCTGTTCGGTTAATTTTTACCATGCTGTATTATTTCTCAATGTAAATATTTACAGTTTTTTATTTGGTTCCTTGTAGCATAATTGCGATCAGCCGAATGCCATCAAAGATGGACAATAAGTGCAGTTCAAACAACCAGGAGAAAAAATGCCGTTTAAAAACCTGTCCACATTTTTGGGGTGCTCGCTTTTTGCCCTCAACACATTTGCAGCAACGGTGAATCCGTTCGCTAGCAACAATGGTGAGATTCCGCCTCCTTCGGAATACAAGGGGCCACTATTCAAGTTAAGCCATAACTATCCAGCGCAAGCGCCGGTACCGGCGATGCCATGGCGCACCGCCATCAACAATGGCGTGATCACAACGAAAAATGCCAGCGCCTATACCCAGGCGCTCAAGGATGCCGTCGGCAAGGACATGGGTGTCCTGATCGAAGACTATGCGAACTGGAATGCCGCGCAGCGTGGCTGGTATAACGAACCGTGGCTGGGCAATCTGCGCGAAGCCATTCACGGCATGTATGTGGGCAACAGCTTGCTGGACAAGTCGCTGTTCGAGAAGAGCGGCCTGACCAAGCCCATCACGACCTATGTTCTGACTTACTACGACAAGACGGCCGCACAGACGCTGCAAAAAATCTGGGGCAAGAGGGCAACGAAACCAGTTATCACGCCGGTGACGACGCAATTCCCGGAAGGATCGCTGATCGTCAAAGCGGCCTTTGTCACCGCCGATCCCACCGTCT
>DASVLY010000208.1:0-1605 GCA_036384635.1 Noviherbaspirillum sp.
CGTCCAATCGGAATGCAATTGCCATGCCAAGTTGGCGTATTTCGTATTCATGGTGCGGATGTTCAGATCCAGCACACGGTAGTTCTGGAATGACGTGAGCGAGCGGGAATACACGTAACCGACATTGCCCGAAAAACGCTCACCGAGTGCCCAACCCCAATCCGCCTTCAGATCACGGCCATCGTTGTCGAACTGCCTGAAATAATCAAAGGTGTTCTTGGTGGCACTCGCATCTACGAAGATATGCTGCCGACTGAGAAACTTGTCGATGCGGATCCCGCCCACCTTGCTCTGCACGTTATCGGACAGCTTGGACGATCCCAACGATGTCTGCGCAGCCTCGGGGCCATTCAGGCGCAACAGATTGTCGTCATGCAAATAGGTGTATTGCACATACGGAACAACCACCTGGCCGGGGTCTGCCGCGTATGCAAGAGGGCAAGTGACCAAGGCCAGCAGCGTGCATACTTGCACCGGGGTCTTGCGCTTGCTGCTATTGCGAAACTGCCGTGGCATCACGAATCAGAGCCCTTTCTTTTTTTTACTTTTAAAACAATGGCAATGTTTGATACTTAAATTGCTGCGTCGCAACACAGAAAAATTTTGAGTCAATCATGCATCATTTTTGACAAATAGGCAAAAATTTGTGCTCAAGATTGCCCTCCAGAAAACAATGCGATAAGGATACGCACCCCTAAAAATCGAGCAATCAGACAACTGCGGATGCCTTTGTAGGACAAACGGGAAGTTTGCGTTTCAATAACAGAATTTCCAAAATCGGCAAACTATGATTTCGCGATGCAACAAAAGCTGAACGTTTATAGGACGGCGACTGTCCCAGCGCTTTCGCGGTCGGTCACGAGCGGATAAGATCCGCTGTGCAACACCTCTGCATCTATTTCTCCTGATACATGAACTGGCATTCCATTACCTTCTTCGGCGACAGCGCGATCACCATTCCAGCTGCCTGCATCCTTGCGCTCTGGCTGGGCCTGAACAAGATGTGGCGCCCGATGCTGGCCTGGCTGATCTGTTTCGGTACGGCCATGTTCATCGTCGTCGTCAGCAAGCTGTTATTCATGGGATGGGACATCGCGCCGCCCATGCTCAATTTCACCGGTTTCAGCGGCCATACAGCGTCATCCAGCGCCCTCTATCTCTCCATCGCTTTCCTCCTCACGCAAGCCAGCAAGCGATCGCGCCGGCTCCTGGTACTCGCATTGACGGCAGTGGCGGTCAGCGCGATCGGCGTGTCGCGCCTGATGATCAAGGTGCATTCCGAATCTGAAGTGGTATTGGGCTTACTCCTGGGGGCAGGCGCTGCCTGGGCGTTCAGCCGCTCTCTGCAACGCTCACCCCCACCTTGGCGCCACCTCGTCCTCCCGCTGGGGCTGGTCGCGGCACTGCTGATGACCGGCTTCGACAAGCCGGCGCCCACCCAAACCTACCTCCAGGAGCTGGCCAAGAATCTGTCCGGCCGTTCGGAGGTCTACTTCCGTCACGAGCCGCTGTAGCAGTGCCTTGACTTCCCTCCCCTCCCGCAATGAAAAATGCCGCTCAGCGCAATGCTGAACGGCATCTTCCGACCGCCGCGCAGATCGAGCT
>DASVLY010000209.1:0-2879 GCA_036384635.1 Noviherbaspirillum sp.
GGCCGGCGCGTGGCGCGCCGAGGCGCCGGAGGGCTCCGGCGTGCTGGTGCACGAGATCGGGCCTGAAGGACGCGACAAGCGGATAACGGCGCCGCCGCTGGGATCGCCGAAGGCGGCGAAGGAACGCGGCATCAAGGAGAAAGGCGTGGCGTCGGTCGAGGCCAAGCCGTTCGCGGCGCCCAAGGACAAGCGTTAGCCTTCGACTGCCGCCCATGCCGGGCGTCAGTCCTTCCGGAAAATCCGCAGATCACTCCTCTTCCTGATCCGGCAATTTCAGCCGTCCGGTATGGAAGTCGTATTCGTACGCCTCGCCGTAACGCCCCCATTCGATCGCCACTTCCAGCACGCGCTTGGCTTCTTCGGCTTTCATGAACTCTTCCAGCAATTCCAGGAACGGTTTCTCCGGCAGCGTGCCGCTGGGCTCCTGCTCCAGGCGCTGCCGGATATGCGCGGCCAGCGGCACATGCATGAGCAACTGCTGCCCGAAGATTTCCTGCCTCAACGCCTGGCCGGCTTCCACATAGCGCTGGCCAAGCGGTGTCAGCGTAATGTCACCCTTTTCCACCTGCGCCAACCCTAACAGGCCGAGCGCTTCGTAGGTCGGGAACAATTCCTCGTCCGGCAATTCTGCTTCCTGCGCCAGTTGCGGCAGGTCGGCGCGGCCGTTGAACGGCGCATCGGCCAACAGCGCAAGCACGCCCTCGATGCGTTCCACATCGGTTTCCGGCAGGCGGTAGCTGAGATGGGTGCGGGCGGCAACCTCGGCGGCGGCTTCCTGCGCCGGACGCATCGTCATCAATCCGTACACTTCGTCGATCAGCGCCCTGACCTCGACCGAGTCCACGTTGCGCGGGCGCGGCAGATCGATCTTGAACTCGCTGCGGATGCGTCCCGGTCCGCTGGAGAAGATGATGATGCGGTCTGCCATCATCACCGCCTCTTCGATATTGTGCGACACGATCAGGATTCCTTTGGTCGGAATGCGCTTGCTGTCCCACAGCTTCAGGATGTCGTCGCGCAGCGTCTCGCCGGTCAGCACGTCGAGCGCGGAGAATGCCTCATCCATCAGCAGCACATCGGGGTCGGTCACCAGCGCACGGGCAATGCCCACGCGCTGGCGCATGCCGCCCGACAGCTCGCGCGGCAACGCGCCGCCGAAACCGGCCAGGCCGATCAGCTCCAGCATCGCGTCGGCGCGATGCGCGCGCTCTTGCGGCGCGACGCCTTGCGCTTCGAGGCCAAGCTCGACGTTCTGCTGCACCGTCAGCCACGGGAATAGCGCGAACGACTGAAACACCATGGCAATGCCGGCAGCCGGTCCGTGAATGGGCCGGCCGCGATACATCGCACGGCCGGAATCGGCCGGAATCAGACCGGCCATGATGCGCAGCAAGGTCGATTTACCCGAACCCGATTTGCCCAGCAGCGCGACAATCTCGCCCTCGGCCAGCGAAAAGTCGACCTCATCCAGGATCGCGCGCGGCGCGCCGTCGGCGGAGCGGAACGACTTGGCGACTCCTTTCAATTCGATCAATGTATTACGGCTCATGCGGCCTCCTTGAGAACTTAGGCAATTTCCGGTAAAGATTCACCATTTTCGCAGCGCATACGGGCGCGCTGCAGCGTTGCTCGTCGCTTGTGTGGCTCGCCACACGGCGCTCCTCGCGCCTTGCAGCGCATCCCGTCTGCGCCACGTCAATGGCAAATCTTTACCGGAAATCGCCTTAACGGCTGCCGTCTTCGGCGAGCAGATACAACTTGCGCCAGAAGAAGCGGTTCAACAACATCACAAATACACACATCACGCCAATGCCCAGCGCGATGCGATGGAAATCGCCGGCATCGGTCATTTGCTTGATATAGCTGCCCAGGCCGTTGGCCACCAGCGTAGTCTTGCCCCAGGTGACATACTCGGCGACGATGCTGGCGTTCCACGAGCCGCCGCTGGCGGTGATCGCGCCGGTCACATAACTGGGAAACACCGCCGGCAGGTACACGCGCTTCCATTTCAGCCAGCCTTTCAACCCCAGATTGTCGGCAGCCAGCCGCAACTCGGTCGGAATGGTGGATGCGCCCGCCACCACGTTGAACAGGATGTACCACTGAGTGCCGAACACCATCAACGGGCTTAACCAGATATTCGGACTCAACCGGAACGCCACCAGCGCATAGACGACGATCGGAAACATCAGGTTCACCGGGAATGCGGCCAGGAATTGCGCGACAGCCTGCACGCGCTGCGAATATTGCGGACGCAAGCCGATCCAGACCGCAATCGGCACCCAGATCGCAGACGCCAGGGTGATCAAGATCAGCACGCGCAGCAGCGTGATAAAGCCCAGGCCAACCACATGCGGCACTTCGCCCCAGCCGACATCGCTGTGGATGAACACGATCAGCCGGATTACGGCCAGCACGGCGGCGGCGATCACCAGCGCATTCCATGCTCTGGGCAGCCATGCGGGCAGGTTCCGTGTTCGCGCCTTCGCGTCAGCGCCATCCGGCGGGGAGCCGAACCAGCCGAGCGCTGCGCGCAGACGAGCCCAGAAGCGGTCGCTCAATGCACGCGCCCAGCGGCTGCGCCGTATCCAGTCGAGCAGCCACGATTGCTGCGCGGTCTCGCCTTGCGACTCTTCGAAGCGGAACTTGTCGGCCCAGGCCAGAAGCGGCCGGAAAAACAACTGGTCATACAGGACGATGCCGGCCAACATCGCGGCAATGGCATACGCAATCGCGCGGCCGTTTTCCTGTTCGATCGCGGTCGCGATCCAGGCACCGATGCCGGGCAGCTTGATGTCCTGTCCCGCCACTGAAATCGCTTCGGCGGCAACCAGGAAAAACCAGCCGCCGGACATCGACATCATCATGTTCCACAGCAG
>DASVLY010000210.1:0-8095 GCA_036384635.1 Noviherbaspirillum sp.
GCGATCAAGCAGCGCGTGCTGGAGGACAATCTCTGGCATATCGGCAAGGTGAAGGCGGAGCGCATGATGCGGCCGATTTACGGGCCGACATGGGGCTACCGCTACCGCGCCCGCCTGTCGGTGCGCAATGTGCAGAAAAAAGGCGGCGTGCTGGTCGGATTCCATGAGCGCAAGTCCTCGTTCATCGCCGACATGAAGACCTGCGAGATTCTGCCGCCTCACATATCAGCAATGCTGGTGCCGCTGCGGCATCTGGTGCAGTCGCTATCGATCTTCGAACAGATGCCGCAGATCGAACTGGCAGTGGGGGAGAGCGTGACTGCGCTGGTGTTGCGCAACATGGCGCCGCTGACGGTCGAAGATCAGGACAGACTCAAGGCTTTTGCCGATGAATATCGCATTCAATGGTGGCTGCAGCCGAAAGGGCCGGACACTGCCTATCCATTCTATCCGACCGATGTCGAACTGCATTATGTGTTACCTGAGTTCGGTATCAGGATGCCTTTCAAACCGACCGACTTTACACAAGTGAATCATCAGATCAATCGGGTACTGGTGGCGCGTGCATTGCGCCTGCTCGATGTGCAATCGGATGACCGCGTCGCAGACCTGTTTTGCGGTCTCGGCAATTTCACGCTGCCACTTGCTACGCAGGCGCACGAAGTGGTCGGTATCGAGGGTAGTACCGCGCTGACTGAGCGTGCGTTGAGCAATGCCAAGACTAACAATCTGGATAAGAAAACTACCTTTTACTCGCACAATTTGTTCGAGGCGACTGCCGAAGATTTTGCGGTGCTCGGAAAATTCGACCGGATGCTGATCGATCCGCCGCGCGAGGGAGCAATCGCGGTTTGTCAGGCGATTGCTGGTCTGGGCGATTCGCATCCTGAGATGAGGCCTAGGCGTATCGTTTATGTATCGTGCAATCCGTCGACGCTGGCGCGCGACGCAGGTTTTCTTGTGCACCAAGGGGGTTACGTGCTGAAGCAGGCGGGCGTGGTGAACATGTTCCCGCACACCGCGCACGTTGAATCGATGGCGGTATTCGAGTTGGGTTGACGTAAAAAAAGCCGACACGTGGTCGGCTTGCCATTGAATGATCTCGGTTAATCGCGTTGGCCGCCGAAGATTCCCAGCAGCGCCAGCAGGTTGCTGAAGATGTTATACACATCCAGATAGATATTCAGTGTCGCCGAGATATAGTTTGTTTCTCCGCCATTGATGATTTGCTGCACATCGAACAGGATGTAGGCCGAAAAAATCGCGATGGCTAGTACGGAAACGACCAAGTAGAGCGCCGGCAAGTGCAGGAAGATATTTGCGGCGGCGGCGATCAGAATCACAAGCATACCCGCGAACAGCCATTTTCCGAGCCCTGAAAAATCACGCCTGGACACGGTTGCAATTGTCGCCATCGTCGCCAGAATGGCTGCGGTACCACCGAAAGCTGTCATGATCAGCGAGGCGCCGTTCGAGAAGTGCAGCGTGTGCTCGATCAGGCGAGACAACATCAGGCCCATGAAAAACGTAAAGCCGAGCAGGATTGCGACACCGATACCAGAGTTCTTGGTTTTCTCTATCGCGTAAAAGAAGCCGAAAGCAATCCCTAAGAACATCATGAATCCGATGAACGGACTGCCTGGAAAGAACGAGAACCTGAACTGAACGCCGAGCCAAGCGCCCAAAATGGTCGGAATCATCGACAGCGCAAGCAGCCAGTAGGTGTTACGCAGAACCCGGTTGCGCACGAGCAGCGCGTCACTGGAGACGCCGTACGTTTGCAGGTTTTGATTCATATTACCTCCGATTTCAATGAGTACAGGATGGATAAGAAAAGAATAGCATGATGATTGGGATATCGGAGTGTTATAGCTGCGCAAAGTTGCCTGTGCAGGCATTGTCGGGTAGTTGAAATCCCTTATGTATGGTGATTCATGCTAAAATAAAAGGTTGGTTCTGTTCTCAAGAAGTAATCTTAACCCTTTCTTTTTATTGGAGTTTTTACAGATGGCAATCGAACGCACCCTGTCGATTATCAAACCGGACGCAGTCGCGAAAAATGTGATCGGCCAAATTTATACTCGTTTTGAAAACGCCGGTCTGAAGATCGTTGCTGCCCGTATGGCGCAACTGTCGCGTACTGAGGCTGAAGGTTTCTATGCGGTGCATCGTGAGCGTCCTTTTTTCAAAGACTTGGTGGATTTCATGGTTTCCGGTCCGGTAATGATCCAGGTTCTGGAAGGTGAAAACGCCATCGCGAAGAATCGCGAACTGATGGGTGCGACCGATCCGAAGAAAGCTGAGAAAGGCACGATCCGTGCTGATTTCGCCGACTCCATCGATGCTAATGCTGTTCACGGTTCCGATGCTCCTGAAACCGCCAAGGTTGAAATTGCATATTTCTTCCCGGCGCTGAGTGTATATTCGCGTTAATTATGTGTTGGCCGTTCGACTTGAACTGTTTCAGGGATGAACGGCAAAAATGAAAAAGCAGTTATGACGGCTCTCACCAATCTGCTGGATCTCGATCCCGTGCAACTCGTTGCCTATTGCGGCGAGTTGGGTGAAAAGCCGTTTCGCGCCAAGCAATTGCAGCGCTGGGTTCACCAATTCGGTGCCAGCGATTTCGATGCGATGACTGACTTGGCCAAGTCGCTGCGCGACAAGTTGAAAGTGCACTCGACAATTGCCGCCCCTGCCGTGATCAGCGATCACACCTCTGCCGACGGTACGCGTAAATGGCTGCTGGATGTCGGGCAGGGCAACGCGGTCGAAACGGTATTTATCCCCGAAGAAAATCGCGGCACGCTGTGCATTTCGACGCAAGCGGGTTGCGCGGTCAACTGCCGCTTTTGCTCGACGGGCAAACAGGGCTTTAACCGTAATCTCACTGTGGGCGAAATCATCGGTCAACTTTGGATGGCTGAATTCGCGCTGCGCAAGACGAAAGGCATTGCGCCCGGTCCCAAGGGTGAGCGTCAGATTACGAATGTCGTCATGATGGGCATGGGCGAACCCCTCCTGAATTTCGAACCGACTGTCACCGCGCTTAAGCTGATGTTGGATGATAACGCGTACGGCCTGTCGCGGCGTCGCGTGACAGTGTCGACGTCTGGTGTGGTGCCAATGATCGACAGGCTCGCACGGGAATGTCCTGTCGCACTGGCGGTATCGTTGCATGCATCCAATGACGCATTGCGTGACGGCTTGGTGCCATTGAATAAGAAATATCCGTTGACTGAATTGATGGCGGCATGCAAACACTATCTTGAGTTTGCTCCGCGCGATTTCATCACTTTCGAATATTGCATGCTCGACGGAGTGAATGACACCGACGCGCATGCGCGCGAACTGGTCGCACTGGTGCAAGACCGTGCTAACCCGGTGCAATGCAAGTTCAATTTGATTCCGTTCAATCCGTTTCCCGAGTCAGGGTTGAGGCGTTCCAACAATGCGCGTATCAAGGCATTTGCGCAAATTCTGATCGATGCCGGCATCGTCACAACCATACGTAAAACACGCGGTGATGACATTGATGCAGCTTGCGGTCAGTTAGCCGGCGAAGTGCAGGACCGCACACGGGTGCAGGAGCGTATGCAGAAAATGACGGAATACCAGAAAAAATTCGGAAAAAACTTTGGCCGTATCGTAGAGGTGCCCAGGTGAAAAGAAAAACAAGATCATCCTGGCTTCTCGTGGCAGTTGCCTTCGCAATGTTGCTGGCTGCTTGCGGAACCAATCCGGTAGGCGGTGGGCAGGAAGATTTGCCGACCAGTTCGGACCAGACCGACAATCAGAAGCGTGCGCGGATTCGTCTGCAACTGGCGGTCGGTTATTACGAGCAGCGTCAGATGTCGGTTGCGTTGGATGAGATCAAGCAGGCTCTGGTTGCGGATCCGGATTTTGCGGATGCGTACAGCATGCGTGGATTGATTTACATGGACATGGGTGAAACCCGGCTGGCGGAAGACAACTTTGCGCAGGCGCTCAGGCTTGCGCCGAACAATCCGGATTTCAACAACAACTATGGCTGGTTCCTGTGCCAGAATGGTAAGGAAAAGCAATCGATTTCGCATTTCGAGACAGCATTTCGAAATCGTGCGTACCAGTCGCCTGCAAAAGCATTGAACAATGCGGGACTCTGTAGTCTGAAATTGAAGGACAGGTCTGCTGCAGAAAAGTATTTTTCGCAGGCTTTTCAGTATGATCCGGGTAATTCGTCCACCAATGCCAATCTGGCAAAAATATATTTTGAACAGCGTGATCTCGAGCGTGCGCGTTTTTATGTCGGCCGCGCGATGAAAGCCGACATGTTGACGGCGGATGTGTTGTGGCTCGCCATCAGGATCGAGCATAAGCTTGGCGACGGGGCCGCAGAGGCCAGCCTGGCGACACAACTGCGTCGCCGCTATCCGAATTCCACTGAGTACGCTGCTTATCAACGTGGGGCATTTGATGAGTGAGCCAGAAATAAATAATGGGTCAACAGCCGACACTGAACCGTCTGGCATGCAGCAAACTTCGGTATCTCCGGGAGCGCAGCTCGCCGCATTTCGCCAGGAACGCGGCTTGACGGTGGAGCAGGTTGCAAGCCGGCTAAATCTTGCGCCACGCCAAATCGTGGCAATCGAAAGCGACAACTATCCGGCACTGCCGGGTATACCGATTGTGCGGGGTTTTATCCGAGCCTATGCGAAGCTGTTGAAGGTGAATGCGGCTCCGTTGTTAGTAACGCTAAATGAAGAAACAGTGGTGGCGCATGAACCGCTTGCGTTGCGCAAAACATTGGCCGAGCCGTTCGCCGAATCATCGCGCCTGTCCTCGACGGCGGATCATCCCGGCGGAGCATCGAAGTTGATGATAGGCGGACTGCTGGTACTCTTGCTTGGTGTCGCAATCTGGGCTGCGCAAAAGAACGCCGATGTCGTCGATTTGCAGAGGTCGGCCTCCAAGCAACTCAAGGATGGTTTGGCATACCTGTCAGGCTCCGAGCAGAATGTGCAGAAGCCAGTGCCTGCGGTAGCACAAGCAACCAGTCAGGCTGCTGTGCCGGTAGCTGCCGAGAAAAGCAATCCGGAGCCGCAATCAGGTACGCAGACTGCTGCAACGGCTATGTCGACACCAGTCGCGGAAGAAAAGACTGTCGCATCTGTGGCGAATCCGCCTGTTGCGGAAAAAACAGTCGCGGCTATCGGCGCTGAACCGGTCTTAGAGCCGTCCGTGCCTTCCGGGAAAGATATGTTGAGTTTGAAAGCACGGTCGGATTCATGGGTTGAAGTGAGGCGTGTGGCCAACAACAAGATTTTGTTGTCGCGCATCATGAAAGCCGGGGAAGCTGAAAATATTGAAATCACTGAGCCGGTTTCCCTGGTGGTCGGGAATGTTGCCGGGGTAGAAGCAGCCTTGCGTGGCGAGCCGGTGGAACTGAAAGTGGATAGCAGCAATGTCGCCCGCTTGAATCTGAAGTGAGGGCGAACATGTCTTTGGCGAACTTTTCAATTGCGTCCGGCCCGGGCAAGCGCCGCGTAAGCCGTAGCGTGGCGGTGCGTTACGGTGCGCGGGAAATCCTGGTCGGCGGCAGTGCTCCGGTGGTCGTTCAATCGATGACCAATACTGATACTGCCGATGCGATTGCAACTGCAATCCAGATCAAGGATCTGGCGCGCGCGGGGTCCGAGATAGTGCGCATTACCGTCAACAATCCGGAAGCCGCTGCAGCGGTGATCGCCATTCGCGAACAACTGGACAAGATGGGGGTGGATGTGCCGTTGGTGGGTGACTTCCACTATAACGGCCACAAGCTGCTCAACGACTTTCCGGACTGCGCACAGGTGTTGTCGAAATACCGGATCAATCCGGGTAATGTCGGCCAAGGTGCCAAGCGCGACACCCAGTTTGCACAAATGATCGAGGTCGCGTGCAGGTATGACAAGCCGGTGCGCATCGGTGTGAATTGGGGCAGCCTCGATCAGGCGCTGCTGGCGCGCATCATGGATGAGAATGCACAGCGTGTCGAACCGTGGGATGCGCAAGCAGTGATGTATGAAGCACTGGTGACGTCGGCAATCGAAAGTGCGCAGCGTGCGGAAGAAATCGGCCTTGCTGGCGACAAGATCATCTTGTCGTGCAAGGTGTCGGGCGTGCAGGATCTGATTGCCGTTTATCGTGAGCTGGCGCGGCGCTGCGACTATCCGCTGCACCTCGGCCTGACCGAAGCGGGCATGGGTAGCAAAGGCATCGTGGCCTCGACGGCTGCATTGTCGGTGCTGCTGCAGGAGGGCATCGGCGATACCATTCGTATTTCGCTCACGCCCGAGCCCGGCGGCGACCGTACCAAGGAGGTGGTCGTTGCGCAAGAAATGCTGCAGACGATGGGATTGCGCAAGTTTGCGCCGATGGTGATTGCGTGCCCGGGCTGCGGACGCACTACGTCGACCGTGTTTCAGGAACTGGCCGACAAAATTCAGACCTATCTGCGTGATCAGATGCCGGTATGGAAGAGGCAGTATCCGGGTGTGGAAAACATGAATGTCGCGGTTATGGGCTGCATCGTCAACGGTCCCGGCGAATCCAAGCATGCAAACATCGGCATCAGCCTGCCGGGCACCGGTGAGTCGCCTGCCGCGCCGGTGTTCATTGATGGTGAAAAGAAAATGACTTTGCGTGGTGGGCGCATTGCAGAAGAGTTCCAGGCGATCGTGCTGGATTATGTGAAAACGCACTACGGAAAAGACACGGCCGCAGTTTGAAATAGCCGTATATTGATCCTCCAAAGAGAATGTCAGAAAACAAGAAAGCAGAAAGAATCGTCGGCGTAAAAGGAATGAACGACATCCTGCCGGTGGATGCGCCGCTGTGGGAATTGTTCGAAAACACCGTGCAGTCGGTGTTGAAGAGCTATGGCTTTCAGCAGATCCGCACCCCCATCGTCGAGCAGACCACACTGTTTGCACGCGGTATCGGCGAGGTGACCGATATTGTCGAGAAGGAGATGTATTCCTTCGTCGACTCGATGAATGGCGACCAGTTGACGCTGCGACCGGAAAACACTGCCGGCGTGGTGCGCGCGGCAGTCGAACACAACCTGACCTATGATGGTCCCAAGCGGCTGTGGTACGTCGGGCCGATGTTCCGCCACGAGAAACCGCAACGTGGCCGCTATCGCCAGTTTTACCAGGTTGGCGCCGAGGCGCTTGGTTTCACCGGGCCGGACGTCGATGCCGAACTGATCATGATGTGTCAGCGTTTCTGGGACGATCTCGGCCTCTCCGGTATCCGGCTCCAACTGAATTCGATCGGCGATGCGCAGGAACGCAACCGGCACCGCGTCGACCTGATTGCTTACCTGGAAAAGCATAGTGATCTGCTCGATGCTGATGCGCAGCGCCGCCTGTATTCCAATCCGCTACGCATTCTTGACACCAAGAATTCGGCAATGCAGGAAATGGTGCAGGGTGCGCCCAAGTTGCTCGATTACCTCGGTGCAGAATCGCTTGCCCATTTCGAGGGCGTACAGAAAATTCTGCGCCATAACGCTATTCCATTTACGATCAATACGCGTCTCGTGCGCGGCCTTGACTACTACAATCGTACGGTATTCGAGTGGGTCACCGATGAACTTGGGTCGCAAGGTACGGTGTGTGCTGGCGGCCGTTACGACACGCTGGTCGAAATGTTCGGCGGCAAGCCGACACCGGCTTGCGGCTTCGGCATGGGGATCGAGCGCGTACTGGAATTGATGAAGGCGAATGGCGAGCAATTCGCATCGAACCAGTGTGATGTATATGTAGTGCATCAGGGCGAATCAGCACAATTGCAGGCATTCGTGGTCGCCGAGCGCTTGCGTGATGCAGGATTGGATGTCGTCTTGCATTGTGCGGCGGCTGGGGCAGGCGGCAGCTTCAAGTCGCAAATGAAACGGGCCGACGCCAGCGGCGCCAGTTTTGCGGTCATTATCGGAGAGGATGAAGTCGTTAATGGCATGGCCACCGTCAAGGCCATGCGCTCCGAGAATAACGAAAACAACCAAGCCAGCGTTGTGTTCGAACAGGTCGCCGATTATGTTGTCGACCAGATCACATGCGGCGATGACTGC
>DASVLY010000211.1:0-4376 GCA_036384635.1 Noviherbaspirillum sp.
TGCGCGACGGCTTTGCCTCCATCAGACCGCGCGCCAGTTCCTGCCACACACGCTCGGGCACCAGTGCATCGACTTCGCCGGCATCGACCATACTGCGCATCAACGCATTGGTTTCCGCAGCCACGACAAAGTCAGGGAAGCGCGCTGCAAAGCGCGCCACGCGCAGGATGCGCACCGGGTCTTCTACGAATGCACCGGACACATGACGAAACAGCTTCGCCTGCAAGTCTTTTCGCCCGCCGAAAGGATCGATGATTGCGCCGTCTTCGTCCTTGGCCATGGCATTGATGGTCAGATCGCGCCGAATCAAATCCTGTTCGAGCGTCACATCCGAAGCGGCATGGAATACGAACCCCTTGTAGCCGGGCGCGGTTTTGCGCTCGGTGCGCGCCAGCGCGTATTCCTCATGCGTGACCGGGTGCAGGAAGACCGGGAAATCCTTGCCGACCGGCGTGAAGCCGCACGCAAGCATCTCCTCAGGGGTAGCGCCGACGACCACATGGTCGCGGTCCTGCACCGGGAAACCGAGCAGTTCGTCGCGCACGGCACCGCCGACGACATAGGTTTTCATATCAGTCAGGATAAACGTCGTACTTCTCCAGCCGGTCGCCCTCCTCGACCGCTTCGCGCATCCACCGCGCCACCGCCGGGTGCGCAACCACGCGATCCATGTACGCCTGCAACGTCGGCGGCAGCCACACGCCGTATGTGCGAAAGCGCATGACGACCGGCGCGAAATAGGCGTCGGCAATCGAGAAGTCGCCGAACAGAAAATGATGCGGGCCGGAGCGTGCCAGGCAGTTTTCCCAGATTTCGGAGATGCGGCCAATGTCACCCTGCGCGCCCGGCGTGCGCCCCTTGCCGGGAAAGCTCGCGCGGATGTTCATCCACATTGCGCTGCGCAGGTCGGTGAAACCGGAATGCATTTCGGCGCAGATCGAACGCGCAATCGCGCGCGCTTCGACATCGTGCGGCCACATGCCCTTGTCGGGGAACTGTTCCGCCAGGTACTCGCAAATCGCAAGTGAATCCCACACCGTCGTTTCGCCTGCAATCAGTACCGGTACGCGACCAGCGGCCGAATATTGCCCAATACGCATGGAGGTATCCGGCTGGCCGAGCGCAATACGCACCTCCTCGAACGGGATACCAAATGCAGTCATCACAACCCACGGACGCATCGACCATGACGAATAGTTCTTGTTGCCGATGATGAGTTGGAAGCCGGCACGCTCAGCGGCCGAGAGGGTTTGCGATAGCGTCGGGTCGAGTTCTGTAGTTTGCATGCATCCTGTCCGGTAAGCTGTTTTTCATGCGCAATATCCGCATGGCATCACATTTAACGTGAAGCCTTGGGAGAATAAAGCGTTTTCGGTTTTTTGCCAAACGGGTAAGTTAGGCACAACTTATTCCGGCGTGCTCGTTCCTGTTCCTTAATGTGCGTTTGCCACGTGAACGGTCTCTACCGGAATATGCGGATGCTCTCCACGCAGGTAGTACGGCGCGACGGCCTCCAGCGGAGTAGGTGCAATGCCGAGCGTATCGGCCATCGAGGTGTGCGCTACGTTGTCGGTTTTCATCGAATCGAGATTGTCGCGGCTCATCAAGGGACCGCCAGGCAGATGTTCCAGCAGCAACGCTTGCAGCCGTGCCAGCGGCTGGGGCAAACCGATCACCGGACGCGGATGACCGGAATAGAAACCGGCGAGCCAGACCAGTTCGCGCAAGGTATAGACTACCGGTCCGGCCAGTTCATACACGCAGCCCACTGTCCTGCGATCGTCCAACGCATGGACAAATGCACGCGCCACATCTTCCACGAAGACCGGCTGAAACTTCGCGTCTGCGCAACCCAGCAGCACGAACGGGAAGTGCTTTTGCAGTGCTGCAAACAAATTCAGGAAACGATCCTGGTCGCCGAATACCACGGACGGGCGAAATGCGGTGGTCTCCACCGCCGGGATGGAAAACGCGGCAGCCTCACCATCCGCCTTGGAACGCTGGTACATGGATGGACCGTTCCGGTCAGCGCCAAGCGCGCTCATATGCAGATAACGCCGCACGCCGTGGCGCGCGCATGTCGTCACAACTCTTCGTGGCAGTTCCACATGCGCACGCGCAAAACCGGCACCATAGCGCGAGCCGGGCTTCCCCCTTCTGCCGTGAAGAATGCCGACCAGATTGATCACCGCATCGCTGTCGCGAACCAGACGATCGAGCGTGGCGTCGTCATGCACATCGGCCTCGATCACATCATCCACCTGCGGCACCAGCAGCAGGTGCGCAGCATGCGCGTAGCGATGGGTGGGTACGATCACGCGCCAGTCAGTGGCGGCCAGCTTGGCAATGATGTGGCTGCCGATAAACCCGGAGCCCCCCAGAATCAGGACGGTACGAAATGCCATGGCGTCGCTCCTTCACTAGTGGGTCACTTGGCAACGGGATGAGCAAATGATTGACCGTCGCAGGCACAAGAAATTCCGTATTTGCCTGACGCAGCAAGTTGCTCACTAACAAACTCACGCCTTCATCAAGGCAGATCGCTCTGGACAACCTCCTTTGGCGCCACCATGCCCAGACGCGCCTTCAACGACTGCGGCTTGCTCTCGAACAGCGCCGCATAATAGGTTGCATTCGACAATACTTTCTTCACATAGTCGCGCGTTTCGTTGAACGGGATCGATTCTGCAAAGATCGCGCCTTCGACCATGCGCGTGAGGGTCGAACGCCATGCGCGCGGCCGGCCCGGGCCGGCGTTGTATGCGGCTGTGGCCAGCGCCTGCGAACCATCGAGATCTCGGAGCACCATATTCAGATAATTGGTACCGAGCAGGATATTGGTGCTGACGTCATTCATCTGGCCGGGCGTATAGCTGCTCATGCCGATCTTGCGTGCGACGAACTGCGCGGTAGCCGGCATGATCTGCATCAGACCGGATGCACCCACGTGCGAACGCGCGCTCTGGATGAAGCGTGACTCCTGTCGGATCAGGCCGTATACCCAAGCCATGTCCAAGCCGAGCTTCTGGGTAGTAGCAACCATGATGTCCTGAAACGGCGACGGAAAGCGCTGTGTGAAATCGACTTCCGACCTGGTACGGTCGGAAGTATTGACCATGCGGTCAAGCACATTCTTTTGCCGCGCGAATTCCGCCGCGGCCAAGTGCTGGCGCTCGTTCATCTTGCGCAGTTCCCAGTTCCACTCGCGATAGCCTTCGAAGCGCATGTTCAGCTCGAAGAATTTCAGCGCGCGGCGAAAACCCTGGTTCTCGGCCATCGGCGCGACTTCTTCCGGCGTCAACGCCTGCGCGCGCGGCGGAATCGTAATCTTCCGGTTCAACTCTTCCAGCGCCAACTGTCCGTAGAAGTTGGTCTGGTCGGCGATGGACCGGAAGCGCTGCTGCGCCTCCTGCTCGTTGCCGTCCGCAAGATACGCGCGTCCCAGCCAGTAAACCCATGCCGGATCGGCAGCAAGCGCCTGCGGCATGGCTTCGATGGTTGCGCGCACCATCTTCCAGTCGCCGGCGCGCAGCGCGGCGCGCACCTTCCATTGATAACCTTCATTCGACAACGGTGCGCCGTCGGTGCGATGCCAGTACACCACCGCCTCAGGAACCAGCTTGAGCGAAGATTGCAATGCAATTTGCGACCACGCGATCGCCAGTTCCTGCGGTTTCAGGCGGGCGGCCGATGCGACCAGCGCGGAAACGGCCTGCTCCGGCTGAGCCTTGGCAACGCGTCCCAACGCGACGATGAACACCTCATGCGCGGCGCGCCCTTTGCCGGCGCCACGCGCAATCACCTTTTCCGGTTTGTCCAGCGCTTGCATCAGCGCACTTTCGCCGGCATCAGTCAGGTCCGCCAGGCGGCGGATGGTGCCGGCATAACCCGACTCGGCCACCAGCCGAATCTGCGCCCACACATCGTCCGCCTTGAATTGATCGGCTTGCACCAGCGTGGAAATCAGCGCCGGACAGGCTTCGCCGTAGTTTTGCGGCGCCACCAGCACCGTGCGCGCATCGTCCGCCACGTTCTGCCCCTTGAGCGCTTTCGACATCAGCGCATAGCATTTGACCTGAGTGTCGTCATTCAGCACGAATTGCGGATATTGTTCGTCGAACAGCGCCCAGTTGCGTGTACGGCCCAGCTCCAACAGCCAGTCGTTGCGCAAGCGGTCGGCGATCGCCTGTCCTTCGTAACGCTTTAAGAAGTCGCGGACTTCCGCTTCCGGCGCACTATTGATGCGCGGCTTCAGGCGGAAATAATCGACATAAGAGGGAATGGCATAATTGCCAAGCCGAGCGGCAATCTCGGACGCACGTGCCGCATCGTTGTTGCGCGCCGCCTCGCGCAGCGCGATAAACGCATCGTCATCA
>DASVLY010000212.1:0-2985 GCA_036384635.1 Noviherbaspirillum sp.
TCTTGTTGTCGACCTCGCGCTCGCGCAGACGCTGCATCGTGATCTCTTCGCGGATCTCTTCGCGAAAGCGCGCAAACGGCGTGCCTTCGCGTTCCAACTGGCTGCGGAAGGCCGGCAGCGACATCTTGTTCTGTTCCGCGATGCGGGCGATCGCGCGGTCAAGCATGTTGTCGTCGACTTTGATTCCATAGTCTTTTGCCAGCTGCATTTGCGCGCGATCGACGATCATGCGTTCCAGCAGTTGCCGCTGAAATTCCTGCTGCGGCGGCAACGCGATGCCCTGGTTCTTCATCCTGCGCTCGACCTGCCGCATGCGCTCGACCAGTTCCTGGCGCGTGATCACGTCACTGTTGACTACGGCGATGATCGCATCGGCCAGGTAGATGCGCGGCGCCGTTGCCGGCGCTGCGGACGCAACGGCCGGACTGGCCTGCGCAGCCACAGCCGCATCGGGCAGCACGCCGGCGGCGCATAACAGCGCGAGCGCAAGCCTGACGCCCGCTGCCGGTTTTTTTCCTGCCTGTCGCATGGTCTGGAATGTCTGACATGTATTCATGGGTCTACGTACTCTGAGCGTACTTCCTAAGGGTTGCGATTATCAGGCTGATTTACCATCTGATAACCCGGAATGCTGGAGCGCAGCGCGTCCAGCGGGTTGGAGCCCAGCCGGGTCAATCCGTTCAGTTCCAACTGGAAGAACAGCGCCGTGGTCACCTTGTCGGTTGCTGTCGGAAGCCGCTGGCCGACCACGCGGAATACCCAGCAATCAGCCTTGTATTCCGTGCCGAGCAAGCCTTCGGCGATCTTGCGGTCCGACAGCGAGTAGTTTACTCGCGCCACACCGTACCAGCGGTCCGCCAACGGCCACTGCCCGGACACATCGACATATTCGAGCTTGTTCAGCACATCGCGCCGGTATTGCAGATTGAGCACCTTCTTGGGCGCCGGCATCCAGCGCACGCCATAGTTGGAGCGGGTGGTCGCATGGCTCGTCTGGCTGTACTGGATATTGCCCTCGGCGCTCAACGTTGCGGTAAGCTGGCCATAGGCCGACAGCAGCAGGTCGGAGCGGCTTTCGTCGGGGGTAGTGTTCAGCGTCACGCGCTGCTTGGTGAAATAAAAGCGCTGGCCAATCGCAACGCGCATGCGTTCGGCGCCGCTGTCTTCGATGTAACGCGAGATCAGCGCGGTGGTCAACTGGTTGGCATCGCTGATGCGGTCGTTTCCGACGAAGCGGTTTTCGCTGAACAGTTGCGCAAAGCTCAAATCGGCCTCGGCGGTATCGAACAGCGGAAATGCGCTCTGGTCGCGGTATGGCGTGTACACATAGAACAGGCGCGGCTCCAGCGTCTGCGTCATGGCGGCGCCGAAGAACGACGCGCTGCGTTCAAATACCAGGCCGCCGTCGAGCGAAAAAGTCGGCAGCACGCGTGACAGATCCCGGGACGATCCGGGCGCCGGGTTGTCAAGGTAATACCGGGCCGCATTCAGCGACAGCCGTGGAGTGAAGAAATAACCGGGCTGGATGAACGGATATGCAATGCGCGGATTGGCCACGAAGCGGACGCCGCGCACCATGTCGGGATGCCAGAAGCGCGTCAGTTCGGCATCGGCATTCCAGTCAAAGCCGTTCACATCCAGCCGCCCGGCCTGCAGGCTCAACTGCGGCAAGCGGTCGTAAGGCCGCACGATCGGTGCTGCCGGGTCCTGCAGCACCTGGAAATTCGACAGGCGCGCCGACGCGGTCCAGAAGCTGCCCCCGAAATAATTCAGCGACAGGTCGCGCGGCAACAGGCGCTGCGAACTGGCGGTGATGGTGCGCGAGAAGTCGCTCGGATAATCGTCGTCGGATGCGGCATTGATATTCCACCCATACGAGAAGCCGGACGCGAAATTCTGCGCGTGCGTCGAACTGATCGCATAACGGTTGGTCTTGGTCTGCTGGTCGTTGAACAGTGCTTCGACCCGGGTTTCGCCCACATAGTTTTCGCCGAGATAGCGGCCGTCGGCCCCCCACTGGATGCCGCGGCGAGCGAAAATTCTCGGATACAGCGTGAGATCACGGTTGGGCGCGATATTCACGTAGTACGGCACGGTCAATTCCAGGCCGCCCTTGTTGGTCGTGCCAAAAGTCGGCGGCAAAAAACCGGATTTGCGCGCGCCCGACAAGGCGAACGACATCGCCGGCAAGCCGAGAATCGGCACGTCCTTGAAATACACGATCGCGTTGTGCGCGACGCCGACATCGCGACCGGAATCGAGGTCCAGTTGGCTCGATTTCAGATACCAGTCCGGGTCCGGCCCTTCGCAGGTGCTGTAGGTGCCGTCGATAACGGTCGCGCGGTCCTGTGCCTGGAAATCGATACGATCGGCCTTGCCCTGTGCATTGTTGCGTTCGAGCCGGTAAGCAGGATGCGTGACAAAGCCCTGCCCGGTATCGATCCTGAGCTTCAGTGCATCACCGGTGTAGCGGTCGCCGAAGCGCCGCATGCACACGTTGCCGCTGGCTTCCACTTCGTCTTCCACGAAGCGATAGGTGGCGCGGTCGGCGGTGATTTTCGTCGGCCCGCGCGTAATTTCGACATCGCGCTCCAGATGCACCTCGCGATCCGGCCGGCCGGTCATCTGTTCGGCGCTGATCGTCACCGGCGCATTCTCGTCGGCCCCGCCCTCCTTCACCTGTGCGGCTGCAAGGGTAGGCACAGCCGAGGCTGCGAACAGCATGCGAAGCAAAAGTTGTGAGGGGGGAAATGCTGAAAGGCGGGTCATGAAAAGAAGAGGCGCAGGCGATTTTTTGAGTCGAATCCCGTATTATATGGGAACTCCCTCCCCCCATTTGGATTGTAGTTTCATGTCTTTCAATACCCAGTCTGATCTGCGCCTGACCCAACTGAAAACATGGCTGGCCGATGTGCCTGCCTCCAAGCTGGTTCCCGAGTCGATCCGGCCGGCATCGTCCGATGCGAGCTTTCGCCGCTATTTCCG
>DASVLY010000213.1:0-1712 GCA_036384635.1 Noviherbaspirillum sp.
GTTCGAGGAAAGCTTCCTGTCGGTGCCTCAGGAATGCCTGATTCTGACCATGCAGACCAACCAGAAATATTTTGCGCTGACCGACGAAGGAAATCGCCTGCGTTCGCGCTTTTTGATCGTGTCGAACCTGGAAACTGCCGATCCGCAGCACATCATCGGCGGCAACGAGCGCGTGGTGCGTCCGCGCCTGTCCGACGCGAAATTCTTCTTTGAGCAGGACAAGAAAAAGAAACTGGCCGACCGCATCCCGGGGCTGGCCAACGTGGTGTACCACAACAAGCTCGGTACACAGGGCCAGCGCACCGAACGGGTAAAGACGCTGGCGGGCAGAATCGCCAACGCCTTGAATGTCGATGTCACGCTGGCCGAACGTGGCGCGTTGCTGGCCAAAGCCGACCTGCTGACCGACATGGTGGGCGAGTTCCCTGAACTGCAGGGCATCATGGGCACCTATTACGCACGCCACGACGGCGAACCGGAAGAAGTTGCGTTGGCCGCGTCCGAACATTACCAGCCGCGTTTCGCCGGCGACGCATTGCCCTCCACTCAAACCGGCACCGTAGTCGCGCTCGCGGACAAACTGGAAACCCTGGTCGGCATCTGGGGCATTGGCCTGCAGCCGACCGGCGAAAAAGACCCGTTCGCCTTGCGCCGTCATGCGCTGGGCGTGCTGCGCATGCTGGTGGAAAAGCGTCTGTCGTTGTCCATGCGCGCGCTGCTCCAGGATGCGGCGCAACTGTTCGCCGGCAACGCGAACTTCAAGGATTCGACCGACGATATCATCGCGTTCATGTTCGACCGCCTGCGCGGGCTGTTACGCGAGCGCGGCTATACGCCGAACGAGATCGAAGCGGTGGTCGCGCAAAACCCGGACAATCTCGACAACATCATTGAGCGTCTTGATGCGGTGCATGCCTTCGCCACGCTGGCGGAAGCCGAATCGCTGGCTGCCGCCAACAAGCGCATCGCCAACATCCTCAAGAAGAGCGAAGGCGCAACCGGTACGGTACAGAAAGGCTTGCTGAGGGAAATCGCGGAAGAAGGCTTGTACGATGCAATGCTGCTGCTGAAACCCAAAGTCGATGCCGCCTTCGCGCAGGGCGACTTCACCGGCACCCTGAAAGCGCTCGCGCACCTGCGCGACAACGTCGACGCCTTCTTCAACGACGTGATGGTGATGGCGGAGGACCTGCAGTTGCGCAATAACCGCATCGCGCTGCTGTCCGACCTGCACGGCATGATGAACCAGGTGGCTGATATTTCGAAACTGGCTGCATAATGAAACTGATCATCCTCGACCGTGACGGCGTCATCAACTACGACTCCGACAAGTTCATCAAATCGCCGGACGAGTGGATTCCGATCCCGGGGTCGCTGGAGGCGATCGCGCGCCTGAACCAGGCCGGCTACCACGTGGTCGTGTCGACCAACCAGTCCGGCCTCGCGCGCGGTCTATTCTCCATAGAGACGCTGAACGCGATCCACCAGAAGATGCACCGCGCCGCGCAACAGGTCGGCGCCGACATCGACGCGATCTTTTTCTGCCCGCATGCGGCGGACGACAATTGCGACTGCCGCAAGCCGAAGCCGGGCATGCTGCACGAAATCAGCAAGCGCTTCGATATCAGCCTGAGAGGCGTACCGACCATCGGCGACTCGCTGCGCGACCTGCAGGCCGGCTTCATCGTCGGCTGCACGCCTTATCTGGTATT
>DASVLY010000214.1:0-4057 GCA_036384635.1 Noviherbaspirillum sp.
CTGGGGAGCGTCGCTCTAGGGGCAATCGGGGGTGACGCTGGTGCTGCGGTCGCCTTACAGGGGGAGCGCTTCAACCGGCAGTTGCATCAGAGCGAAATCGATTGGATCAGGAGCAATGCGAGAGGCTTTGCTGCTCAACAATGTGGTGGCTGTGATCCAAGCGCAGAAGAAATCGACGCTGCTATGCAACGACTGGCCCAGCAAGCGGCTCGACAAACGGACGTGCTGTGGGCAGCCTCGCTGTCAGGCGACGACGTCGTAGCCCGTCAATATCTCGCTGGGGCGCAAGGCACCTTCACCAACACAATTGGCAATGCCCAGCATCTATTCACTGTAGAAGGCAATCAATTTCTGCAGCCAATGGTGTATTTGCCGGATGCCAGTGCCAATCGTGGCTTCTATCAAAGTTACGTGCAACCGGGCGCAGGCAGCGTGAATTTGGGGTTGCAGGCGATGCTTGCGCAGGCGGGTTTCAATGCATACTTAAATCAAGGACAGACGGCATGGAACTTGGCCACCGGCGCGCTCACCGGTATCGGTAACGCGATTGTGCATCCCGTTGATACGTTAAAGGGGGCCGGTCAAGACTTAGGCAGCAACGCTGTCTATGCGTTCAACCCGGGGTTAGTAAACAGCCAGCTGCAGGCAGTATATGGACAGGATGTGAGCGCTGCCGCCGGGACTTTGGCAACACTCAACACCACCCTAACACTAGCTGGCGCCACGGGAGCAGGCAAGGGCGCGGCGGCGGCAATTGAAGGTGCCGCAAAGTCTGCCGCTGCCGACGCCTTAGTTGCAGCAGTGCGTGCTGGGGTTAATGGCGATGCTGCCGGTCTCGCAAAATTCACAGAAGCGCTTGTCGGGAGAGCGGGTTTTGCTGCGGACGGGACTCCGCTGATGGACTTTCGCAATTTGTCCAATGCACAAAAGGGAGTGATCGGTGAGTTGCTCGGTGCAGACAACGTGCAACAGCTCATACCTGATGCCCAGCGTATCGGGCGCATTCCTGGCATCGGTCAGAACGGAATCGACGACCTGCTGAAAGTCAGTCGAACAGACGTGGACTATGTAATTGTCGAATACAAATTTGGCTCGTCAGCGCTGGGAAATACCGTCGATGGGTTGCAGATGAGCGACGAATGGCTCACGGCTGCGACTACGGGTCGAAACCGAATCCTCGCATCGGTTGGGAATGACCAAGTGATCGCAGGAGATATAAGCGATGCACTCAAGGCCGGCCGTGTCGAACGTTGGGTGGTCAACACAGATCCATACGGTAACGTTTCCGTGGGCATGGTGGACAAGAATGGACACTTCATTGCAGACCCGCAAGGCGCGTCGAAGATCTTAGGAGGCAAGCGATGAGGCGGGATGTTCGCGGTTCCGAAGCTTATTGGAATAAATGGGTGGACTACAGCGTGGGGCGCATCAAGACGATGCGAGAGAAGTCAGATGAACCAGGCGACGATGATTACCTACCTCAATACTTATTTGAATTGGCGATCAGGCATCTCGTGTTGATGCTTGAGCGCTATTCCCGTGGTGATGACGTGCGCGATCTCTCTCGTCATTTTGATGGGCTGCTGGAAGCTTGGGAGAATGCTGAAAGATTAGGCAGGCATGTCTGGAACAGCGAGACCCAATTTACTCGCCACTCGTGGGCGGTGAATCTAGATCACTATATCGATTGCTTTTGGCTGATTGGCTTGGCTCTGACGTTGAAAATCCCCGATGCCGAGTGGCAACGGTTACTCATCTTGGTCGGCAATGAGGGCGAAGATACCTTGCTGGACCGAGTAATTGCGTCCCGTCAGCCAGACCGGAAAATTGGCGGCAAGCTTTGCTTCCCCAAGGCCTATCAACGACTATTAGACGTAGTTGAAGCCCCTAAGGCTGACCAGTCCGGAAAGCTACGCACGTTCGTGGAGCATTGGTATCCCAGCCTGAAGAATGCGGGCAGCCCCAGTTTTCCACCGGCTTACCGCACGCCGTACTGGTATGCCTACGGCGACCAGAATTTCCAAGGCGGAGCCTACTTCGGCCGTTGGTGCATCGAAGCCGTGGCTGTGGCAACGGCATTCGACATCGCCGACACGGCTTGCCTTGATCATCCCAACTACCCAGGCGATTTACGACAGGATAATCGCAGCCCTCGCTATCCCGATCCCGAGTCCGCCGTGCCTCCTTTGCAGCCGCCGCCTTCAGCCGCGAAGCGCGGCTGGCTCTCGCGTTTGCTTGGTAAGTAAACCGAGCGATGGCAAAAGATCTAGGATTTGAGTGCGCTTTTTCAGCGGATTCTAGGTTGAGATGGGCCTATACCTCGAGTGGTGTCGTCTGGCCCGTGCGTCGTCAACGTAGTCATCCAGAGCCGCTTGACACCGTGTGCATTGGCTGGCTGCTTCACTGTCGGCGCATGAGGGAGGCTCTGCCATGGCGACCGCGCACAAACCCATCGACAAGCAGGTGATCGTGATCACCGGCGCGTCCAGTGGCATTGGCCTGTGCACTGCATTGCTGGCGGCCGAGCGCGATGCCAGGGTGGTGCTTGCTGCGCGCAGCGAAGAGGTGTTGCGCGAGGTGCAGCGGCACGTCGCGGGAAATGGCGGGCAGGCGGCATGCATGGCTGCCGACGTCTGCCGCCGCGAAGACCTCGATCGGCTCGCGGCGTTCGCGGTGGCGACCTACGGCGGCAGCGACACCTGGGTGAATAATGCGGGCGTGGCGGTCTACGGACGACTGGAGGAAGTGTCGGAGGAGGACAGCCGCCAGCTCTTCGACATCAACTTCTGGGGCGTGGTCAACGGTTCGCTGGCCGCGTTGCCCTACCTCAAGACGGTCGGCGGCGCGCTGATCAACCTGGGCAGCGAAGTATCGGATGCGGTCATCCCGCTGCAGGGGATGTATTCGGCATCCAAGCACGCGGTCAAGGGCTTCACCGACGCCTTGCGCGTGGAGCTGGAGGATGTCGCCAAGCTGCCGCTGTCGATCACGCTGATCCAGCCGACCGCGGTGAACACCCCGTATCCGGAGCACGCGCGCAACTACATGGCGCAGGAGCCGCAGCTGCCCACGCCGCGCATTGCGCCGGAAAAAGTAGCCGAGGCGATCCTGAACGCCGCGGTGAATGGCGGACGCGACGTCAAGGTGGGCGCCATGGCTTTGCTCAACACCGCCACGTCCAAGCTGCTGCCTTCACTCGTGGACAAGATGTCCGCCATGCAGGCGAAGCGGCAGCAGAAGGACCGGCCGCCGACGCAGCCAGGCGGCGCGCTCTACCGAGCCAGCAACGATGGCCGCGTGCACGGCCTGGGCAGCCGCTGATCCAGGCGCGTCGAGGCGGCAGCGGCGGCGGTTTCTCCGCACGAGGCCTGACGCATGATCGACAGCGCCGCTACGCTCGTGCTGATGTACCTGATCGTGCCGCTGTGGTTCGCCGCTGGCGTGGGTGACTGGTGGTGCCATCGCCGCACGCGCATCGAGAGCACCGCGGGCACGACCGAGTCGCTGCTGCACATCGCGATGTTCATGGAAGTGGGCATGCCGGTGCTCGCGGCCCTGGTGTTGCAGATCGATGCGCTGCTGTTCGCGGTGTTCATCGCGGCCTTCCTGGCGCACGAATGGACGGCGTGGCTCGACATACGCTTCGCCTCGTTGCGGCGCGAGGTGAGCGCGGTGGAGCAGCAGATCCACAGCTTCCTCGAGCTGTTGCCGCTCACGGCGATCATCCTGCTGGGCCTGGCGCATCCGCGTGAACTGCTGGCGCTGTTCGGCATCGACGCGTCGCCTGCGGATTTCCGGCTGGGCTGGAAGCAACCGCCGCTGCCGGCCGGCTACCTGGCCGCCGTGGGCGTGGGCATCGTGCTGTTCGTCATTGCGCCGTATGTGGAGGAACTGTGGCGGTGTCTGCGCTACCCGCATCGCCGCCGCGGGCGCGGCTGACACGGCGGCTTACGGCGGCTTTCCCTGCGCGGCAAGCGCCTTGCGCAGCGCGGCCTCGGCCAGCGGTTCCATCGCCTTGTAGCCCTTGAGCGTGGGATGCACGCCGTCGTCAGAGAGC
>DASVLY010000215.1:0-8734 GCA_036384635.1 Noviherbaspirillum sp.
GGCGGCGGCGGCGGCGACAGCGGCGGCGACAGCGGCGGCGCAGGCGCCGGAGGTGGAGAGGGCAAGATACTTGGGGCGCTGATGACGGTCACCAGGCTTTCCGACGGTGTCGTGCTCGGTTCGGCGCTCACCGACGACAAGGAGGGGCTGGTAACCATCAGGCCGCGGGCGTCGGACGGACCGGTGCTGTTGACCCTGCAAGGACGCGCCGGTGCGCTGTACTACGACGAAGGCAAGAAGTCCTACCAGCCTTTCGACGAAACCCGCGTCCTGCATGCGCTGGTCGATCAGTTCGAGGAAAACGTGGGTGTGACCGCCTTTACGGAAGCAGCGTACCGCTATGCGATCAACCACTTTGTCGCCAATCCCGAGAGCGTGAAGTCCGGCGTGACACCCTTGCTGTCCTCCGCCAACAAGTTGCGATTGACCTTGGGACAGGTGAGCGAAGCCAATCGCGTCGTGCTCGAGGCGATCAACAATGCGCTGCCGTCGGCCTATCGACTGACGTCGTTGAAGTCATTGCCGACGCCGACCGATGACCGCAGCGGCAATGCAAGCGCCCCGAATAACAATTACGGTGTCTCGGCCGTCCTGACCGGCGGCCTGGCGATCGCGTCCGACATCTTCGCGTTCGATCCTCAATCGCCGGCGCTGGAGGTGACGGAAGAGCTTGCGCGCGACCTGACCGACGGCAAGGTCAACGGCTTCTCGCTCGACGGAACGCCGGCATCGCTACGTGCCACGGCCGCCACCCAGACCGGGCCGCATTACGACCCCAACCGCTTCGGCGTGGGGCTGACAGTGGCGGCCAACGAGCATGCAAGGCAGATCAGCGAACAGGCGATCTTTCCTGATGCCTTCGAGATTGCGGAAGTCGGTATAACGACCGAATGGAGCGATCAATTTTTGACCCGTGCATTTTTAAGCACGGTGGGCCTCTGCCTGCTTCGCCTGGATACCGTGACTTTACGGAAGGACGGTGCGGTGAATGTCATACGGGGCGAGACTAGTGACTGTGGCAGGACGTCACGCCAAACCTCTCTGCCAAATTTTGTCTTGAATGCGCGGCAGGTTTTCAGTTCCGGCTTTGTCGGATTCATCACCCTGCGCAACGGCGACGTGCAGGCCTGGGGCAAGAGCGTCTGCGGTAGCCTGGGCAACGGACAGGCTTCCAGCAATCTCCAGACGCCGCAAACCCTGACCACAATCAGGGACATTACGTCGCTGGGGACCGGATGGAGCACCACCATTGCTCGCACCACGGACGGACGTGTATTCAGCTGGGGAGCGGATGTCAATGGCGCTCTGGGCTTGGGCGATGCGCCGAAGCAGAACACCTGCACCGGCAAGGACCTGGAAATGACGCTTGAACAAGTGAGAACCTTCGTTCCCGAGGCCAAGGAGGTATCGGATTTTCAGATCGCAGCCAATTACACTCCGACTCCGATCCCCTCGCTGAGTAACATCGTCTCGATATCGACTTCATCCACGCTTGCCACTTTCTACGCCATCCGGGACAACGGTATGGTGTATGGATGGGGCAGCGGCAACTACGGTCTTCTTGCCAACGGCCTCGACAATACGAATCTCCAGTTGGACAGGAATGCGCCGATAACCATCCCGATCCCGAAGTCGATCCAAAGTGTGGTAACGACGGGGCAAACCGCTCTGGCACTGGACAACGACGGCACCATTTTTGGCTGGGGAGCCAATGGCGACGGCGGCTTCGGCGACGGCACGACCACCCCGCGGCCAGCTCCAGTGCAGGTTCCGGACCTGCGGGACGTGAAACAACTTTACGGAACCTTCTTCTTCGCGCTTGCGCTACAGCACAATGGAGATGTGTTGAGATGGGGCATGGTGCCGCAGGCGGACGGAGGCCAGCTTGTCATTCAAAGACCGACTAAAGTGCCGGGTCTGCCGAAGATACGCCATATTTCCGAAGCATCCATCCCGTTAGGGCTAGTGCTTCTGATTGCCGAAGACGACAGTGTCTTCTTACTGTCGCCGTTTAATGTGTCAGCGCAGAATTATTCGCTCGCGTTCCTACTGGGCCAATGAAACGACATTACTGAAGACCGCACTTTTCGGGCGCAGGAACTACGTCGGCGTCCTCGCGATGCACAGCGGCTGCACCTGCAGTTGGCTCTATCACGTTAAGCCTGACGAAACGCAAAGACGTGCGATTCAATGTTCAGAAGGAGATTTTTTGCCGCTTGGGGGATGGTTATATTGAAGATGGCTATGTTTATCTTTTTTAGGAGATTTACCTTCGCCCATCTCTATGCACAGTGCTCATCCAAATTTCCACCATTCTCTCCATAGACGAGGATTAGCCGTGAACAAATGGAAGGCTGGAGTAGTTGCAGCAGTAAGTGTGCTCGCAAGTGTGCTCACCACACTTGTAATACCTCAAGGCATTACCCTTTTCACATTCGCCAAAAATCTACAGACGACGAAAACGATTGAGATGATCAAGCTTGCCAAAGATCTTAGCCATGAATTCTTCAATGAAGAAGAAGAAACTTTCCAAAACATTCGGAAAACCATTGAATCATGCAAGCCACTTTACAAAGGCTACAACAGGGGAGGTAAGTTTGATCACGATCAAATGAACCGTTACTTGGGTTTTTTTGACGACCTGGGATTTTATGTGCAAAGAGAAGCATTAGACTTAAGTATGGTTGATCAATTTTTCGCACCTTACATCATTGAAGCTTATGAAACAACGGAGGTCCGACAGTACATCAAAGAGTTCCGGGAAAATTTTAATCAAAGGGATGCATTCCGCAACTTTGAAGAACTTGCGAGAAACCTTGAAGGCATCCCTGCACGAAAAGATCTCATAGAAACATTCAGGATCGCCTGTCCTCAATCGGGAGCTCGAAATTAGTGCCGTCCGGAACCGCCTTCAGTCATGTCGCATTGGAGGGTCATTCCATGAAATCGTATTCAATAGCAATCTTCACCGCAGCTTTCGCGGTATCTCTCTTCCCGTCCAAATCCATTCATGCTGAAGAGATGGATAAGGTAGAAAACAGGGGCGGCGGTTGCCCAGAAGGGCCTCCCTGTCCAGACACAGACATTAAGGAAGAAAAAAAGAAGAACAATAAAGAGGAGGCGCACCCATTGCCAAGAGGAGTGAACCTTGGCACTGCCGGTAATACCGACCACAAATCAGATTCTTCTACACGAAATCAGGAACGAAAGTCGAAGGATGTGCAGGGAATGCCTCCCCCGGCCAAACATTAACTCACTTTGAGGGTGGCACCCCAACCTCCCCCTTGATCGGCTATGACGCTGGGTAACTGACGTTTTTAGGTTGAAGGGCGGCGATCCCTGAAGCCCGCCGCCCTGCTCTCTCCCCGATCAGCTCTGATCGACCTTGTTGGTCAGCGTGAAGTGCGCCTCGGAGTAATTGTCGCCTTCCACCCACAGCCACCATGTTCCGCTCTGCCCCGGCTTGAGGATGAACGGATCGAGCTTCCATTCATCGTAGTCGTCGGTGTCATCCGTCGACGAGTCGTAACAGCGGATGGTGGCTTTGACCTGCACCACATCCTTGTCGAGCAGGTCGAAGGTGAGGATCAGGCGGCCCAGCGCATCATCGGCCACGCGGTCGAAATGCTTGACCACATGCGTGGACGAATCCGGCCCGAGCTGCGCCACGCCGTAGAAGTCGCCGACGCTGTACGGATAGGCTGCAGCGGCGAATTCGTAATCGGTGGTGCTCATCCAGCCGTCGATCGTGATGCGGCGGAACAGGTGCGACGGCAGTTGCAGGTTGACCGTCACGTTCGCGGTCTGGTTCGCAACGACATTGGTGCTGACTTTGGCGGTCAGGTTGTTGCCGTCGGCATCGACCTTCTGCGCATCGATCCACGCCAGGCCCACCGGGACATTGGTCAGCGTGAAGCTGCCGTCGGCGGCGGTATGCGTGAACTGGTTTTCGGAAATCTGGACGTTGACGCCTGCCAGCGGCTTGCCCTGGAAGCGCACCACGCCTTTGATGGCGCCGGTCTGCGCCACTTTCTTCCAGCGGTAGATGGTCACCTGCTCCCAGCGCGCCGGGCGATAGATCAACGGCTCCATGTAGCCGTACAGCGGCGCGTCGTAGCAGGTCAGGTTTTCCGGGCTGACCGCATTGGCATCGGCGGTCTGACGCCACTTGTCGGAATCCTTGGAATCGGTATCGGCCCAGTCGGATGCGAAGGTGTTCAGTACCTGGTTGGCGAAGTCGTCCGACACATCGGTCAGAAAGTCGGCAAAAGAGGACACCTTTTCCAGCACGATTTCCTTCACGCGCTCATACAGCACCTCGCCGGCCGCCAGGCGTTCGTCCGCCTGGTACAGATACAGGCCGTCGGGCGTGGAAGGCACGATCTGCGCGCCGCCGGCCAGATCGGATTGTTCCAGCGCGCCTTCCATCTTGACGCCCGACTGCTTGACCGACATCCAGATCAGCGACGAACACACGGTGGGAAAGGTATTGGCCGCCCACTTGGCCGAGGCTGGCGCTTTGTCGGTGAGGCCGGTCTTCGGATCGGTGTAGCAGAAAAAGCGGTAGTGGCTCTTGCCCGCCTGCTGCGCCGCGAAGTCGGCAATGCCGTGCAGGGTTTGCCGGATCTGCAGTGTTTCATTCAGCGGATCGGGCTTGACCACCATCGCCGGCACCAGTTCGGAGGCCACGCCGCCCAGATCCATTTTCGATTCGAGCGTGGCAAATCCGCCCAGGTTGTACGTCTTGCCGGTTTCGGGATCGACGAAATCCTCGCCGTTGACGGCATGCTCGACCGTTTGCGTGATCACGCCCGGCCACAGGTATTTCAAGACATCGGGCCGCGCGCCGTCGGAACCGACGATATCCGCCAGCCGCTCTTCCGAAGCGGTCGAGTGCGTGATCTCGTCCCGGTTGCGCGTCATGATGCCGGAATGTGAAAAGCGCTGCGGCGGCGTCACGCTCAAGAGCACGCTGGAAATCAGGCTGCCATTGCCGGGGTTGAGGATGATGTCGCCTTTTTTCGCATTCATGAAACGCGCCGGCATCTGCACCCAGCGCTTTTCTTGTGTCGGCACGCAGAACATCCCGTCGGGAATGTGATCGGGCAGATTCCAGGGATCGCACTCCTCGCCTTCCACCGGGAAGGGCGCCGGCTGGTGCGCATCGAGCGGCTTGGCCAGCGCCGGCTTCAAGGCTTGCAGCAGCGAACTCGCGGCGAGGTTCAGGCGCGCGCCGCCGGACGATGGCGGCAATGCTTCCAGCATGCCGTGCCGCGCCAGTTGCGCCACCTCCGTGAAGCCGATCGATTGCGGATTGGCGACCAGCCCTTTTCCGGCCAGATCGTCCAGGATCGCCTGACCGGCAACGTCCACCAGGAATTTCTTGTGTACGTGCTGCGGCACATCGAAATGCACGGCGATACGCACCGGCAGCTTGTTCTGCGCCTGCCCCTTGTAATGCACGGTGAAAGCGCTTGCCTGCTTCGGCAACTGTGCCTTGGGAATCGCCACATTGATGCGGGTCCGGGTTTTGGCTTTCAACACGATGCTGGCGGCGGCCGCGGGCTTCAGCTCGAATTCGCGCGGTCCATCGTCGTAGGCCAGTTCCAATTGCCAGCTCGTCAGCGTCATATCCGACGGCTCGGGGTTGAACACGTTGAAGCTGGCGCGATAAGCGCCATCGACGAACAAGGCGCTCAAATCGGCATCCACGACCGGCGGCTGCAACACGCCGCGTTGGCGGGTGAGGTAATACGGGTTGGTGACCGTCACGCTGCGCCGGATGACGCGCGGCGCTTCGCCCGGCGGCTGCACCGTCGCACTGAGATGAAACACGGTATAGGGACGATTGGGGTCGAGCTGCGGGCCGAAATCGTGCTCGACAATCGGGTTGGTGGTGCCGAGTGAAATGTTATTGCCGAGATTCCAGCTATAAACCGGCTGCGTCACGCCGCCGCCGAAGGAAACCGGCACGCGCGAAACCGGGGATGCCGTCCCTGCCGCAGTGATGACAGTTTGCGCGCGAACGACCGGTTTGACGGGCGGTGCGGAAATCGGCGTCTTCCTGCCTCCGACCACGCGCGCGATCGGTTTCGGCGGCGCCGTATTCAACAGAGACAGCCGCAGACGGGTCGGCTGTTCCGGCATTGGACGCACCTGCAGCAACGGCGGCTGTTTGCCGTCGGCCGGAACGGTGATCTGTACCGACGCCTTCAGCTTCTCGATATGGCCGCGCATGCCGGCCACCACCGTAATGTTTTTCGTGCCGGCGCGGTTCCATACAAGGTATTGCCTGGAACCGGGAACGCCGTTGATGGAAATCGGCGTGGCTTCGGTATTGTCGTACGGCCGCCCGTCCGGCGCTCGTACTTCGACGCATACGCTTTCGCCGATTGCCGCCGTCGATGGCGTGCAAACGATCGATCCGAGCAACTTCTGTCGAGTCTCTGGCATGGCTTCTCTCTTTATAGGAATGATGTGTGAATGAATGGAGGATGCTGCCGCACCAGCGGCCCAGTTCGGACCGGCGTGGTGAAAGCGGGAGGGATTATGGCGAGCCGGAACGCACAAATTGCTCACAAATACTTGATTGAGGGAATGCTGCGCATGGGGAATGCACAGTTTTTTCAACAGCGTCCGCTAACTCCCCCTCATCCGCCACATTCCGTTATGCCTTGGAGCAGGATGCTGCCATCTCTATTGCAGCAGTTTAAAAACATTGTTGCTCCAAATTCATTTTTCTTCATCTCTGATGGAACAGTTTGCTGTTAATTGTTACTTATCGGCAAAGAGCTGCAGCTCCCACTTTGGGCAAAGCCCTCGTGTGAGAAGAACTTGCCGCTTACTTTAGAGGATGTTATCAACCAAGCACTGCGCAGTAAGTCTTGTGAGGATGAATTTTCGCAAACACTAACCAAGCCACGTCAGTGATGGAAATCGGAATTCGTTGCACCCTACCTTGTCTTGTTGCTGCTGGATGCTGGACTGCATTTTTTTCGCCTTTGCCCGTCTCATGCTTAATAAAGCCGCCAGATAATGAGTCAAGGTTCATGACACCCTCACCAGGTTCCAAAAATTTGCATTCCCGCCTTGTATAAGTCCGAAGTGCAGGAAATGTGCCTCTTGCAGTTCTCTTTTTTCTTCATATTCCATCAAGGCAGCGTTCCTTTAATCCCTGTAACAATAGATATCCGAGCAAGGATTGTTAAAAATGATTTCTTCCAGCTTTTCCACCAATCGCACTTATATCCAATCTCCCCCCCATTTTCTTGGGACAGACACAAAAAACGTACATGAAAGCAGTACGCCATCTTCCTCACAAAACACATCATCCGGCCAACTACTTTCCGGAAGCGTTAATCAACCATTTCGCTCCGAAACAGGAAGTAACATTCGTCTATGGTTGTTTGATTTACAGAAGCAAAAAGAGGCCGAAGAGGAACATGCGGCTTTGGCTCCTTGTCGCTATGACCCGAGCCGTCACAGACTTTCAGAAAATGATCAAATTCTGGTTTATCGACATCCGGATGGCACCACTTTCAAGGTGGCAGGCAAGCCTTGCACAGAAAATCTTTCCGGCAATACTTGCCTCATAAAAAATTGGGGAACAGGCGACGCTTCCATACTTTTGCACAAGATATTGGATGAAAAAGGAAATTCATTATGGATGCTGCGCAAGCATATTGGTATTCGCGGAGGGGCCGGAACATCAACACAGCCAACACCTCGCATAGATGTGGCGGATAGATTTTCTGTTAGACAGTTACCGAAAAATATTGAGCTCAGTTATGAAGCCGATGAAGAAAAACATTATTTATACGCTTATGTAGACAAGAAGAACCAACTTGGTTTTTCCATCCGTGCTCAAGGAGATAGAGAAACCTATGGGTCGGGGCGAGATATGTTTATTAGCCTTATGAAGCGCCTTGAAGAAGAGCGGATAACAGTGGATCGGATTCAGGCACATTGGGCAACCAACGATGATAGCGTCAATACTAAAAGCTATCTCGAAAATCTGGACCATGGCATGTCCAGGCAAGACGCCGCCAATAATACGTGGACTGGGCGTATTCTAGGCGAGTATGGATTTCGTCCTCAAACTTTCCGCACTAGTGAAGATAAAACCAGCATTTACGTGATTTTTAAAAAATAAAATTTCATGTCTTGATCGGTGCCATGAACTGATCGAGAATCGCAATGCTTCCTGAACAGGTTCTTATCCGGCCCCTCGATACCGGATAAGCGTTCGGTCAGGAACGTTCCTGACCGAACGCTTATTCCTCGCCTTCCCGCCGTTTCCCCCTTTCCCGTCCACACCAGAGCGCCACGATTTTCCGCTTGACCTGCCTCAATCGCCTCCTGCAAACGATTGTTAACATGAAATCCACTGGCGGCGGGTCAGGCGGGTATTCCATTTCTGCTCATGGTCACAGGAAAGAAAGCAGTGCTTGCATCGGGTGTGGTGACCTTGCTCGCCGTGGCGGCCGGCTTCGCGTTTCGCTTCTTGCATTTGCCCGGTCCTGACCAGTCGTCTTCCCGCACGCTGATCTTGTCAGGCAACATCGAGGCCCACGAAAGCGTACTCGGTTTCAAGACCGTTCAGTCGCGCATTGTTCAACTGCCTTTCAACGAGGGCCAGTGGGTCACGAAGGGAACGACGCTGGCCGTCGTCGACGATACGGATTACCGGCAGCAGGTCTCGCTTGCCGAAGCCAATGAAGCCATCCAGCAGCGG
>DASVLY010000216.1:0-3422 GCA_036384635.1 Noviherbaspirillum sp.
CGGGCGAGAAGAAGCATGCCAAGGATTACATCGAAGGGCTCAACATGCTGGCGTCGATGCGCCTGTGTGCGAATACGCCGGGCCAGTATGCGATTCAGACCGCGCTCGGCGGTTACCAGAGCATCAATGACCTGGTCTGCCCGGGAGGGCGCCTGTTGAAACAGCGCGACTTGGCGCACAAGCTGTTGACCGAGATTCCGGGTGTTTCCTGCGTGAAGCCGAAGTCGGCGCTGTACATGTTCCCGAAGCTCGATCCGAAGCTGTATCCGATCGAGGACGACCAGCAATTCGCGTACGAGCTGCTGGCAGAAGAAAAAGTGTTGATCGTGCAAGGCACCGGCTTCAACTGGATCGCGCCGGACCATTTCCGCGTTGTGTTCCTGCCGAATTCGGACGATCTGACTGAGGCGGTCGGACGCATCGCGCGTTTCCTTGATAACTATCGCCGCAGGCACGGGACGGTGTAGCTACAATACCTTCTCGTTCCTTCCGGCTGCGGGGCCGGAATCATCCTCTTTTTCAAAAAAATCAAACGCTATGAAACCCATTAAAGTAGGCTTGTTAGGCATCGGTACCGTTGGTTCCGGCACGTTCAATGTATTAAAGCGCAACCGGGAGGAGATTACGCGCCGTGCCGGACGCTCGATCCAGATCACGATGGTGGCCGACCTGAATACTGCGCGCGCGAAGGAGTTGACCAACGGCGAATGTGAAGTGGTCAGCGATGCCAACCTGGTTGTCAACAACCCGGAAATCGATATCGTCGTCGAACTGATCGGCGGTTACGGGATCGCAAAGGAACTGGTGATGAAGGCAATCGCCAACGGCAAGCATGTGGTCACCGCCAACAAGGCGCTCCTGGCCACGCATGGCACCGAGATCTTCAAGGCGGCGCAGGAAAAGGGCACGATGGTTGCGTTCGAAGCGGCGGTGGCCGGCGGCATTCCCATCATCAAGGCGCTGCGCGAGGGGTTGACCGCGAACCGTATTCAGTGGATCGCCGGCATTATCAACGGCACCACTAACTTCATCCTGTCTGAAATGCGCGACAAGGGGCTGGATTTCGACGTCGTGCTGAAGGAAGCGCAGCGTCTGGGCTATGCGGAAGCCGATCCGACCTTCGACATCGAGGGCATCGATGCCGCGCACAAGGCGACCATCATGTCGGCGATCGCATTTGGTATTCCGGTGCAGTTCGACAAGGCGTATGTGGAAGGCATTACCAAGCTGCAGGCGATCGATATTCGATATGCGGAGCAGCTCGGCTACCGCATCAAGCTGCTCGGCATCGCCAGGCGCACGCAGGTCAACGGCGCGGAGGGCATCGAGTTGCGTGTGCATCCGACCCTGATTCCGGCCAAGCGGCTGATTGCCAACGTCGAAGGCGCGATGAATGCGGTACTGGTGCAGGGCGATGCCGTGGGTGCGACGCTCTACTACGGCAAGGGGGCGGGCTCCGAACCGACAGCTTCGGCGGTGATTGCCGATCTGGTCGACATCACTCGCCTTGCGACCGCCGATCCGGAACACCGCGTGCCGCACCTTGCATTCCAGCCGGATGCAATGACCGATACGCCCATCCTGCCGATGTCGGAGGTCACTACCAGTTATTACTTGCGCATGCAGGTGGCTGATCAGCCGGGAGTGCTGGCCGATATCACCCGCATCCTCGCGGATTCGACGATTTCGATCGATGCGATGCTGCAGAAAGAGCCGGCGGAAGGGGAAGCCAAGGCCGACATCATCATTCTTACGCACCAGACGCAGGAAAAAAATATTGTTGCGGCAATTGCAAGAATTGACGCATTGTCGACCGTTGTCGGCGAAGTCACCAAGATTCGTCTCGAACAACTGAACTGATCTGTTGTTATACGCAAAAAACGGCCTGGGACAGTAAGTTCCAGGCCGTTTCTTTTTAGCAGGCTGTTGAAAAACTACTGCGCGGGCCGATCCTGGGGTCTGCGGTGCTCTGCGTACCACTCGTACGCGTGCGCTCCTCGCCCCCAGGCTCGGCCCGCTCGCTACGTTTTTCAACAGCCTGTTAGAGCGGATTTCATCCTCTCTTTGTCAGAATGCTGTCGAGCGCCGCCTTGAGATTTTCCGGATTCAAGGGTTTGACAATGTACCCGTCCGTGCCGGCCTGCGCAGCGATAGCGCGTTCCTCTTCTTCCGCCTGAGCCGAAACCATGAGCACCGGCAGGTGCTTCAATTCAGAGCGTGCACGAACCGTTCGCAACAGCGCCATGCCGTCCATAATGGGCATGCACCAATCGGTGATGATGAAGTTGATCTGCGTTCCCGATGCCGGGGATGAGCAAAGAAGCCTGAGCGCCTGCTCGCCGTTTGCGGCTTCGGATATCTTGGTATAACCGAGTGCGTGAAGAGAAATTGTGGCAACGTGCCGCATAAGAGGCATGTCGTCGACAACGAGAAAATGAAATTCGGAAGACATGGGGCGGAATACCGTTCTATTGCGATTTGGGAAAAAACGTCTCCGCCATTCGCCGTTGATCGGCGAGAGTCCGCCGGTTGTTCGATTTCGGATGGATGTCGGTACCCAAAGGCTCCTCTCATGCTTTTGCTGTGCGGGCGGTTCGATTGCCAATCGCGCTTGCCCATTACCTCGAGTCGGTCAGCAATTTATACCAATAATTTGCGTGACAAGCAAATGACGGCAATCTAATTTGTGTAGCAGCCTTTGAACAAGATGCGGCGCAAGCTGAGAATTGCGTCATGAAAATTGGACAAGTCATTCGCAAGATCAGGAAAGAAAAAGGCGCGACCCTGGAGGAAATTGCTCTGGTGGCGGGAACTGATCCGGCGAACTTGTCCAGAGCGGAAAGGGATATCCAGCAGTTGACGCCGGACATGCTGGAAAATGTCGCGAAGGCATTGGAAATGCCGGTGTCTTCGCTATACCTGATCGCGGAACAGACTGCGGCCCCTTATCACGTCAAAACCGGCAAGGACGAAGCGATAAAGGCGAAGCAACGGCTCGAGGAGTTCGTGACGCAGTTCATGTTGCTGTCGGCGGCAAACCAGCAACTGATCAATGAATTCATCAGCGCGATGCTGAAGGCGCAACGCAAGTAAGACTTCTCATGAATATAGCTCGCTTCGGCACCCTGCAAACCATCCTGCAGCCAGTTCGACGACAGTTTCTCTCATTCTGACGCCCGGTGTATTAACGAGCCGGCATGCGACTGCAACCATCGGGTGCGCTTTTGCCCGCTCGGTTTGCGAGAACATCGATTTCAATATGCCATCCCGCCGGCCGCGACGATAGATCTTCCAGTGGCAATCCGCCCTGATCCACGAGGGGGAACTTGGGACGTGAAGCTTTTTCATAACAAATGCTTGCAATATGGATGATCGTTGCTAACGTTCAATACACAGAACTTTTGTTCTGAAAATGAACTTGT
>DASVLY010000217.1:0-5634 GCA_036384635.1 Noviherbaspirillum sp.
GAACCGGCAAACCGTCGTCGACGGCGTGCGGGACGGCAACGGCAACATCGGCATCGATGACAAGCAAGGCCACCGCATCACGTATGACCAGAGCGGCAACCGCACCAGCGATACTTATTACGGCAAGAAGCTGGCAAAGCATGTCTACACAACCCCGATCATGGGTTACGACCTGGATAACAAGCCGATCTATGGCTACGAGGGAGAAAACCCGGTTTACACGCCGACGACGACAACCACATTCAGCGTCAACGACGGCGTCATTACCGAACGATACGAGTACGACGCCGCCAACCGCCTGACCGACGTCTATCGCGACGACTTCGATCTGAACGAACCGACCTTGCCTTTCTATGATCCCGACAACAAGGGTTTGCATATCGAAACACGCCGCTACGATGCAGCCGACCGCGTGATCTACAACGGCATGGCGGGATACGACGCCGGCATTGCCGCCAATATCGCCGTTAATGACCGTCTGTCCGACAAGCTGCGGGAAATCGGCATCACACCCGAAACCCATACCAGCATCTACGAAGACGGCCGCCTGGTACGCCAGAACAACCGCAACTTCAATCGCGGCCACACCAGCGATGTGACCTACAAGTATGACAATGCCGGCAACATGGACCTGTACGACATGCAGGCGTATGGCGATAACGGCTATGTCAACCGCTACGACTACTCTTATGAGAAGCGCGAAGGCTACAACCTTCAACGCATCGATGTCACGCGCAACGGCAAATCCTGGAACGGCGCGACCGTCAACGACTTCGACGCCAATGGCAACCTGATCAAGGTGACCGACAAGACCAAGTCCGAGAACAACCGCGAACTGGTCAATGACAATGCCGGCCGCGTGCTGCTCAAAACCAAGGGCACGGCCTTGCGCAATACGCTCACCATCGACGGCCAGCTCGTCTTCAAAAACAGCGGCAACCAGGTGCACACGCTCATTGCCAATGGCGAGGTGATCGGCAGCAGCAGCGACAGCCAGACGCCGGATACGTTCGGCGTCAGCTACGTACCGATCAACGACTCCAGGCTGACGGCGCCGCCCTCCGGCTACACGGTGCACGCAGGCGACTCGCTGCAAAGCATCGCCAAGACGGTATGGGGCGACGGCAGCCTGTGGTACCTGATCGCCGAAGCCAACGGCCTGAGCGGAAATGTGGCGGTCGGCGCTGCCGGCGATGTGACGGCGGAACTGGTGGAAGGGCAGGTGATCACCATCCCCAGCCGCGCCAACACGGTGCACAACGACTTCCGCACCTTCAAACCGTATGACCCGTCCAGCGTCGTGGGTGACATGACGCCGAATTTGCCGATTCCGGCGGATGAGGGTGGGTGCGGCGGGATTGGGCAGATTGTCGTCATCATTGTGGCGATTGTGGCTACGGTATTTACCGCAGGCGCAGCTTCGGTCCTGATGGCTGGTGGTAGTTTAACCGGGGCAGGACTCGGTGGCATCATGTCAGCGGGGATGACGGCGCTGGCTGGAGGTGGCACATTGGGCGCGGCAGCTTTAGGTAGTGGTTTGACGTCGCTCTCTACTGGTGCCGCACTGGGTGGAGCAATTATCGGCGGTGCTGTCGGTTCCATCGCTAGCCAAGGTGCTGCCATTGCAATGGGAATGCAGGATTCATTTTCCTGGAGCGCGGTAGGTAAAGGCGCACTAGGTGCGGGAATCGGAGCGGGAGTCGGCGCAGCTCTCAATGGTGCGGAATTATTGGCTCAGGCTCAGACCACGCCTCTTACCACTGCGCAGTTGATGCGGAATGCAGCAGTAACCAGTATTGCGACACAAGGCGTCATGGTGGCGACTGGTTTGCAAGAAAAATTCAGTTGGGGTGCCGTTGCGGGAGCGGCGATAGCAGCACCGATTGCCAATTCGGTTGGAAAAGCAATCGGTGGCAAAATTGGCGATCTCAATACAAATGCATATGCTCAATTCACACAACGCTTTGCTGAAGGCATCACTCGCAACGTGATTGTCACTGGCGTGTCTGGTGGCAAGGTCAATTTCGCCAATATTGCTACAGATGCGTTTGGCAATGCGTTGGGTGACAGCTTGGCAGATCAGATCGGGCGGGGCAGTCAGCAGACCGAGGTGCTGTACAGCGCCGAGGAGCAGGCGCAGGACTTCGCCCGTGAAAACGCCCGGTTCGCGGCGATGGGGATTAGGCAAGCCGGCCGGCCGCTGTTGCTGGCCGACAGCGGCCAGTTCATGACTGATGTCGGCGGCCCTTACGGCGACGTGAATTTCGGCGAGCCGGTGAAGCCGAACGCCACGAGCGATGCGATGTTCAATGCCTTGGTGGATGGGATACAGAATCCACGGCCGGCCGCCGGTCCTCGTATCGTGCTGGACGATTTCGGCAACCCGGTGGGCGGCCAGACAGGTGCTGGCTATCTTGACCAGAGCGAAATCGACCGGGAAAACTACCTGTTGGCTTCGCGCTCGCGCACCATTTCCAGCAACTCGCCGTCAGGGATGCTTACGCAGGACGGCAAGCCCTACTATCTGATCATGCGCGATCCAAATGGATTGGGGATTTATCAGAGTGCCGATGTGACAACAGTGACGCCGTTGGGTGCTCAGGCAAATTCGGGAGTGACTCCAGCATCTGTCGGAAGCCCTGAGATTTCTAATCGCTTGCGCGGGGCATTATCGGAGCGCTATGAAACAGGCGGTCGTGGGCCTGGAACTGTTTCGACGGGAGATGGAGACCCGGGTGGGGTTTCATATGGCAGTTATCAATTGGCATCAAGAAGAGGACGGCCGCAAGAGTTTCTTCAGAACGAGGGTTCGCCTTGGGCAGACCAATTCACAGGCATGGACCCGACTGTGCGCAATGGACCGTTTGCTCAAACGTGGAGGCGAATTGCGCAAGAGACGCCACAGCAATTCTTCTCCGCGCAACATGACTTCATTGAACGCACGCATTACGACGTTTCTGTGGAGCGGACCCTCAGGCAAACCGGGTTGAACATTAATGAGCAGCCTGCTGCTGTGCAAGACGTGGTATGGTCGACTGCCGTCCAGCACGGCCCGACGAACTCCGTAATAACCCGGGCTTATCGGGCGATCCCGGACGTGGATCCAACGTCATCAACATTCAGTGAGCAGTTTATTAATGCGATTTACGACGAGAGAGGAAGGACGCGGCCGGATGGCACTCTCGTATACTTCCGCAGCGCCAGCCCGGCACAGCAAGCAGGCGTGATCAGAAGATTTACACTTGAGAGGAATGACGCTTTGCAGATGTTGAGAAATCAGGGAGCACGTTGAGTATGAAAGGCAATGAAATGCGAAGCTACGTGCGCGCTGCCATGGTCACGGCGCTCTTGGTCGCAGCTACGGCCTGCGCTGCTTCAAGTACCGAAGTTTCTGGTAGCTACGTTTCCGTAGGCAGTCATCGTTCGACAATGATGATCGCCAGGAAGCAAGACTTGGTGCGCATAGAGCTGAAGGGGGGCGGAAACCCGAAAGATTTAGCGTCGATGGCGGGTGATTGCGAAGCCGTGGCCGAAGGTCAACTGTCTGGCGGCGTGATCCGCGCGAAGCTAGTTCCATTTGAAGGTGAAGTGACTTCGCTGGACGCCAAGGATATCGAGCAAATCGATCCCGTGGTGCTCGTTTCCTTTGAAAAAGGAATCGCGACTGTACAAGGCTCATTCGCTCACTGCGGTCTGCGCAATGCCTTGAATGGCAGATATAAGAAACGCTGAACCAACCCTTTGAGAAGCAGGCGTTGGGTGTGTTCCCGCGCTTTTACGTGTAGCCATTCTCTTCCTTAAAACAGAAAAAGCCGCTCCCAACCCCCAATAGCTGCATAGGGTTGACGAGCGGCTTTCGCGGCTAAGGAGAGAAGGCGGTTAAGGCGTTCCCTCCGAGGTAATGACCAGGCAGCCGTGCATGATGCGCACGCGGATGCGTGTTTGCGGCGTAAATCCCGCCTGTTGCAGCGTAAGCGTCGGCTGACGACCGTCGTTGACGGCTGAAGCCGTTTATGCGGTAGGTGCGATGGCCGGCAGCCGGCTTGCCAGGTTCCAGGGCAGCAGCTCGTAGGTTGGGGTGACGAAGGAACCCCAACATCTTCGCGCGTCATGCCTCTCCAAACAGCCGATCTTCCATCTTCAAATCGCTGCTCCAATCCGGAGGCAGGATTCCGTCTCTTACATAGCGATGAATGCTCGAATACGCCCACTCGCGAGGATGAGCGGCATGACCATGTTTGACCGGATTGAGATGAATGTAATCGACATGCCGCGCGTAGTCGGCATCGCTTCGAATCAGATGCTCCCAATAGCGCCGCTGCCAGATGCCGCGCTCACCCTTTTTCTGCCGGCTGGCAGAGCGCCGTTCCGTCGGCGGCAGGTGACGCGAGAATTCCGCCTTGATCAGCGCCCAGCGCTGTGCAAATGCCGCATCATCCGGCGGCAAGGTCCATATCGTATGCAAATGATCGGGCAGGATCACGATCGCATCGATATGGAACGGATGACGCCGTTGGACCAGTCGCATGGCATCCCGCAGGATATCGATCGCGTCAATCAACAAGGTGCTCGACCGTTGCGCCAGATTGACAGTGAAAAAATAAGTGCCGCCCGCAATGTTGTCACGCCGATAGCGCATGTGTTTGATTTTGTATTGATTGAAATGCGCAGGCTACCAGAACCCAAAATAGGGATGCCATCAGTATTGGGTTGGTTGGAAGTGATGAAGGAACCTCAACGGCACGGAAAAGCTTGACGAGGATGAGACAGCGGTTTGGCAACGGCAGGAATGTTGGGGTTCCTTCGTCACCCCAACCTACGAGCTAGTAGACATGTGGCTATCATATGCAAAAACATATAACAGAAAGGCCGAAAAAGAATGCATATGGGGAGATACCGCATCGGAATCATCGGAGCCGGCACCGCTGGACTGGCCACTGCGATCGCATTCGCGCGAAGCGGCCATTCGGTTGAAGTCTTTGAAAAACATTCATCGCTGGCTACTCTCGGTGCCGGCGTCTTGATCCAGCCGCAGGGAGTCGCGGCGCTGGCCGACTTGGGCGTCGGTTCGGAATTCGAAGCGATCAGTGTTCCAATCGAACGCTTGATCGGCATCTGCCACCGAGGATGGAAGCTCGTTGATATTCCCTACACCGATCTGCTCGCGAGAGCTGTCAGTCGGTCGGCGCTGGGCGGCGTCCTTAAGCGGGCATGCGACTCTCTTGGCGTACGCCTGCATTTCGCGTCAAAGGTGGACCGGATTGGCGTCGAACAGGGTAAAGGGGCAGTGTGGGTTGACGGCGCACGTCACCTCTTCGACGTCGTGGTTATCGCAAATGGGGCATCCTCATGCCTGCCGGCCGAAAGCGGGCTGGCAGTGCGCTCAGAACTATATCAATGGGGAGCGTTGTGGTCGCTCATCGACACAGAATCCTGGCCGGCCGAGAAGATTCTCGGGCAGCGCTTTTGCACGACACGAAAGATGTACGGAATCATGCCGACCGAGCGCGTGGACGGGAAACTGCGAGTGTCTTTCTTCTGGAGTCTTCAACGTACCCAGATCGAAAAATGGCGGGAAACGCCAATCGACATATGGAAGAGGGAGTTGCTCGATCTTTGGCCTGAATCGGCGCC
>DASVLY010000218.1:0-6130 GCA_036384635.1 Noviherbaspirillum sp.
CAGCGCGGCAGGCGCGGACAAGACCTGCCGCCGGAAATCCGGGGCAACCGGCTGGTGCTCGGGTATCGCGGATTGGACAAGGTTGTGTATCGCACGCATATCCTGTGCGAACCGTCGCCGCAGCAGCTTTCGGCCGACAAAGCCGAGTTCGGATTGCACTTGCCATCCAAGAGTGAGTCGCGGTTTTTCGTCACCGTCGTCAGCGAACGGGAAGGCAAACCGGCTCCTGCGATCTGCGATTACGCTTCGGCGTTTCATCGCAGCGAGCAGGCAGCCGTCAGCCGTGCGCAGAGCCGATGCAGGATCGTCACGTCCAATCCGCTGTTGAATAGCTGGATCGCGCGTTCCACTGCCGACCTCGCAATGTTGAGCACGACCCTGCCGCAGGGCGATTACCCGTACGCCGGACTGCCATGGTATGCCGCCACCTTCGGCCGCGACGGGATTATCACAGCCCGCGAATGCCTGTGGCTCGATCCCGGCATGGCCAAGGGAGTGCTGGCGTATCTTGCCGCTACCCAGGCCGATGCCTACGATGCGGCGCGCGACGCGGAGCCGGGCAAGATCCTGCATGAGATGCGCGCCGGGGAAATGGCGGCGACCGGGGAGATTCCCTTCCATCGCTATTACGGCACCGTGGATGCGACGCCGCTGTTCGTCGGACTTGCGGGAGCGTACTACGAGCGAACCGGCGACCTGGAATTCATCCGCGGCATCTGGAACAGCATCACGAAGGCGCTGCACTGGATCGACCAGGACGGCGACCGGGACGGCGACGGCTTCGTCGAATACGAACGTCAGGCCGGCAAGGGGCTGGAGCAGCAGGGCTGGAAGGATTCGTTCGATGCGATATTCCACCGTGACGGGCGGCTGGCCGAACCGCCGATCGCGCTGTGCGAGGTGCAGGGTTACGTCTACGACGCAAGGCTGCAGGCGGCGCGATTGGCGCAGGCCGTCGGCGAGCCGGAGCTGGCGCGCGATCTGCAGGAGTCGGCGCGCACGCTGAAGAAGAATTTCAATGAGGCGTTCTGGTGCGAGGAGATCGGCAGCTACGCGCTCGCGCTCGACGGCGGCAAGCGTCAGTGCGCGGTGGCGGCGTCGAATGCGGGCCATGCGCTCTGGACCGGCATCGCCGAGCAGGCGCTGGCCGCGCGGGTCGCGCAGCGTCTGCTGCGCGAGGACCTGTTTTGCGGCTGGGGCGTGCGCACCGTCGGCGACAAGGAAGTGCGCTACAACCCGATGTCCTATCACAACGGCTCGGTCTGGCCGCACGACAATGCGCTCATCGCCGCCGGCATGGCGCGCTACGGCTTCACCGACGGTACACTGAACATCTTCAAAGGTCTGTTGGAGGCGGTCGATTTCATGGAACTGCATCGCCTGCCGGAACTGTTCTGCGGTTTTGCGCGTCATGCCGGCGAAGGCCCGATGCTGTATCCGCTCGCATGCGCGCCGCAGGCATGGGCCTCGGCGGCGGTGTTCTGCCTGCTGCAGGCCTGCCTGGACCCGAGAATCGATCCTGCGGCGCGTCGCATCCAATTCGGCAATCCGCAACTGCCGCCGTTCCTCGACGCAATCGAAATCGTCAACCTGAAGGTCGGCGATGCCGCTGTCGACCTGCGGCTGCAACGCCGCGCGGAAAACATCGATGTCGAACTGCTGCGCAAGCACGGAGAAGTCGACGTGGTTGCAGGCTGATTTCCTTGATGATTTCCTCGATCAAGAGGCGCTGTTCGCCTGCACATGCAGCGCCAATGCGAGCACCTGCGCCAGGTGCAGCGATTCGTGTCCGGCGGCCTGCGCAATCTGCTCGCGGCAACTGAAGCCGTCGGCGATGATCAGCGTATCGGGCGGCGCTTGCCGTACCTCCGGCAGCAGCACGCGCTCCGCGCAAGTCATCGATACTTCGTACTTATTCTGCTCGAAGCCGAACGATCCGGCCATGCCGCAACAACCCGAATCGAGCATGCGAAAGTCGAGCCCGAGTTTTTTCATCACGCTTTCTTCCGCATCGGTCTTCAGCACCGATTTGTGATGGCAATGGGCATGAACCACCGCCCGGCGCGCCAGCTTCGGAAACGGAAAGCCCTCGATGCGCGCATCGAGATATTCGCTCAACAGGAACACCTGCGCGCGCAGCCGCTTGGCCTGTTCGTCATACGGGAACAGGTTCGGCAATTCCTCGCGGAACACCGACACGCAGGCGGGTTCCAGTCCGATGATCGGCGTGCCCTTGCGAATGTCGTCGGCCAGCACATCCAGCACCTTGCGCAAGTAAGACCTGGCCTGCTTCAGCATGCCGAATTCATACAACGGCCGGCCGCAGCACAAGTGCATGCGCGGAATCGACACCTCGCAACCGGCATGTTCCAGCACTTCGACCGCAGCCTTCGCGACATCGGGATGAAAATAATTGCTGAACGTATCGGGCCAGAGAATGACCCTGGTGTCGTGCGTTCCGGTCCGATTCCGTTGCATGAACCACGAGGAAAACGACTGCGGGGCGAACGCAGTGATGCGCCGCTGCGGCGCGATATGCCCCAGCTTCTTGGCGAGCGTGGCGAACGGTTCCGTCTGCGTGAGGAAATTGGCTGCACCCGGCAGATGCGACGCCAGCCTCGCCCAACGGTCGATCAGGCCGAATGCATAGGCATGGAGCGGACGCGCATGGCCCTCGTAATAGTGCGACATGAATTCCGCCTTGTAAGTCGCCATGTCGACACTGACCGGACACTCGCCCTTGCAGCCCTTGCAGGACAGGCACAGGTCGAGCGCCTCATGCACCGCTTCGTTCCGCCAGCCGCCATGAATCACTTCGCCCCGCGACATTTCGAACAGCAGGCGGGCGCGTCCGCGTGTCGAATGCATTTCCTCGCCGGTGGCCATGTAGCTCGGACACATCGTGCCGCTTTTCTTGCGGCATTCGCCCACGCCGACGCAACGCAGCAGCGTGCGTGAAAAATCGCCTTTGTCGCCGGGGTAGCGGAAATGCACCGGCAGTTCCGGCGGGTTGTAGTCGATGCCGAGCCGCAGGTTCCGGTCGGCGCGATACGCACCGATGACTTTGCCCGGATTCATTTTCCAGTGCGGGTCCCAGATGCCCTTGAACTCGCGGAATGCCTGCATCAGCTCGTCGCCGAACATGATCGGCAACAGCTCGGCCTTCGACTGGCCGTCGCCGTGTTCTCCCGAAATCGATCCGCCCAGGCTGACCACCAGGTGCGCCGCTTCATGCAGGAACTCGCGAAAGATGCGGATGCCTTCGGCCGTCTCCAGATCGAAGTCGATGCGCGTATGCACGCAGCCCTGGCCGAAATGACCGTACAGGTCGCACTCGTAGCCGTATTTCTCGAACAGTGCGCGCAGCTTGCGCAGATACTGGCCCAGGTTCGCAGGCGGCACCGCCGAATCTTCCCAGCCTTCCCAGGTGATGGGCTTGTCCGGCACGTGGGCAGTCGCCCCCAGGCCCGATTCGCGCACTTTCCAGATCCGTTTTTCCACCGGCGGATCGTCATACAGTTTCATCGACGGCGGATTGGCTACCCGCTGCAATGCCTCCATCGCCCGCCGCGCCTGCGCGTCGGAATCGGCCTTGCTCGCACCGCCGAATTCCACCAGCAGCCAGCCGCGTCCTTCCGGCAGCAGCTTCACGTTCTCCGGATGCAGATGGATGGCCTCCATGTCGGCGACCAGCCGGTCGTCCATGCCTTCGAGCGCAATCGGCTTGTATTGCAGGATCTCCGGCACATGATCGCCGGCCTCATAGACATCCTTGTAACCGAGCACCAGCAGCGAGCGGGCCGGCGGATTGTCCAGCAATCTCACCTTGGCTTCGAGTATCACCACACATGTGCCTTCCGAACCGACCAGCGCATGCGCGACATTGAAGCCGTGTTCCGGCAGCAGCGCTTCCAGGTTGTAACCGGAGACACGGCGCGGAATCTGCGGAAAGCGTGCACGGATGGCACCAGCATAATGCTCGCGCAGTTTGTGCAGATGCGCGTAGATGTCGCCGCGCCGGTCGTTGCGGGCGAGTATCTCGCGCAACTGCTCGTCGCCGGTCGCGCCGACGGTCATGCGCGTGCCGTCGTACGTGAGGATGTCCAGCTCGATGATGTTATGCACCGTCTCGCCGCCCATCACCGAATGCGGGCCGCAGGAATTGTTGCCGATCATGCCGCCCAGCGTATTGTGCGTGTGCGTGGCCGGGTCGGGCGCGAAGGTGAGGCCGTGCCGCTCTGCCTGATGACGCAAATCGTCGAGCACCACGCCCGGTTGCACCCGCGCGGTTTTTGCGTCCTTGTCGATCTCCAATACCTTGTTCAGGTACTTGGAAAAATCCATCACCACCGCGACGTTGCAGCACTGGCCGCACAAGCTGGTGCCGCCGCCGCGCGAGAGCACGGGAGCGCCGTAGCGGTAGCATTGCTGCACCGTATAGATCACATCTTCGACGGTGCGCGGGATGACCACGCCGATCGGCACCTGCCGGTAATTCGACGCATCGGTCGCGTATAGCGCGCGGCTGCCGTTATCGAAGCGCACTTCGCCCTCGATGCCGCGCTTGAGTTCCGCTTCAAGCCGCATCATGTCGCCGAAGCCGGCAGCCAATGGCGGCGCGCTCGAACGCGTGTCGACCAGATTTCGTAGCATCGTGCCTCCTGGTGTCTGAATTCGATATTCGGCCCGTGCCGGTTCAGGTTTGCGTCGCCATCGCTGATTAGCCCTTTCCTGCGGGCGGCACGAGACCATCCCAGACTTCCTTGATCGAGGATTGAATGATGCCGATCGCATCGGCATCACGGTGCCACAACGCCTTCACGAAATTCTTGGCCTGTTCGGCGGAAATATGCGGCGGCAGCGGCGGCACATCGGGGTCGGTCACCATTTCAACCACGGTCGGCACCTTGGCCGACAATGCGCGGTCCCACGCCGGGCCGATGTCTTGCGGCTGGTCGACCCGTATGCCGCCCAGTCCGAGCAGGTCGGCATACGCCGCATACGGAAACTTCGGCAGCACCTGCGATGCCAGGAACTTCGGATCGCCTTCCATCACGCGCTGCTCCCAGGTCACCTGGTTCAGGTCGCTGTTGTTGAGCACCAGGACGGTCAGGCGCGGGTTGCCCCAGTCTCGCCATACCTTGGAGATCGTGATCAGCCCGTTGATGCCGTTCATCTGCATCGCCCCGTCGCCCACCAGGGCGATCACATGCCGTTGCGGATGCGCATACTTGGAACCGATCGCATACGGCACGCCCGAACCCATCGTGGCCAAACCGCCCGACAGCGAGGCCATCATGCCGCGCCGGATCTTCAGGTCGCGCGCATACCAGTTCGCCGCCGAACCGGAGTCGCAAGTCAGGATGCAACCGTCGGGCAAGCGAGGCGACAATTCCCAGAACACGCGCTGCGGGTTGATCGGGTGCGCTTCATTCATCGCCCGGCCTTCCAGCACCCGCCACCAACGGTCGACATTGCGTTCGACCTGTTCGCGCCAACTGCGGTCCTGCTGTCTGTGCAAATGCGGGATCAGTGCGCGCAGCGTGTCGCGGCTGTCTCCGATCAAGCCGATTTCCATCGGATAGCGCAAATTCAGCATGCGTCCATCGATGTCGATCTGCACCCCGCGCGCCTGTCCTTCCTTAGGCAAAAATTCGGAGTACGGGAAGGAGGAGCCGACCATCAGCAGCGTGTCGCACTCGTTCATGAGATCCCAGCTTGGCTTGGTGCCGAGCAAGCCGATCGAACCGGTGACATACGGCAGATCGTCGGGCACCGCCGCCTTGCCCAGCAAGGCCTTGGCGACGCCGGCGCCGAGCAGCTCCGCAATCTGGATGACTTCATCGGTGGCATCGAGCGCACCGGCGCCGACCAGCATCGCCACTTTCCCGCCTGCATTCAGCACATCGGCGGCGGCCAGCAGGTCCGTCTGTCCGGGCACGAGACACCGTCCGGTATGGCCGATGCCGGTATGCACGCTGCCGTGCTCGCGCGGCGGGGTTTCAACCGCCTCCATTTCCTGCACATCGCTAGGGAAGATGATGCAGGTGACGGTACGCTGGTCGCGCGCAATGCGCATGGCGCGGTCGACCAGGTGGCGCACCTGTTCCGGCGCTGTCGCCATATGCAC
>DASVLY010000219.1:0-6692 GCA_036384635.1 Noviherbaspirillum sp.
AGTCGGCGATGCGGCATTACGTGCGGATTTTGCGCAGGTGGCGGCGGAGCTGAAGATGGACGTGCAACTGCACGACGCGCACAAGAAGCCGCGCATGATGCTGATGGTGTCGAAGATCGGCCATTGCCTGAACGATCTGCTGTTCCGTTACAAGAGCGGCCTGCTGCCGGTCGAGATCCCGGCAATCGTGTCGAACCACACCGATTTCTACCAGCTCTCGGCGAGCTACAACATTCCGTTCCACCACCTGCCGCTGGCGGCCGGGGCCTCGCCCGAAGCCAAGCGAGCGCAGGAACAGCGGATGATGGAAATCATCAAGATGAACGACATCGACCTGGTGGTGCTGGCGCGCTACATGCAGATCCTGTCGCCGGAAATGTGTTCGGCGCTAAAGGGACGTGCGATCAATATCCACCACTCGTTCTTGCCCAGCTTCAAAGGGGCCAAGCCGTATTACCAGGCGCATGAACGCGGCGTGAAACTGATCGGCGCGACTGCGCATTTCGTCACCAGCGACCTGGACGAGGGACCGATCATCGAGCAGGATGTCGAGCGGGTCGACCATGCGATGGACCCGGAAACGCTGACTGCGATCGGGCGCGATGTCGAGTGCGTGGTGCTGGCGCGTGCGGTGAAATGGTTTGTCGAACACCGCATTCTGCTCAACGGTCACAAGACCGTGGTGTTCAAATAATTCTTACGCCAGCACGCGCTTGAACCACGCACTGATGTCGCCGATCTCTTCCTCGCAGACCGAATGCGGCATCAGGTATTCGTGCCACTCGACGTTGTAGCCGAGCGCCTTGAGCATGTCGCGCGATTTTTCCGCGCGGTCGATCGGAATGATCGGGTCGACGCGGCCGTGTGCGAGGAAGATCGGCGTGTCATGGTTCGCGCTGTGGCGTTCCTCCGCAACGGTGGTGTGAATCGGCAGATAGCCGGACAGACCCAGGAGGCCGGCCAGCTTTTCCGGATGGCGCAGTCCGGTTTGCAGTGTCATCGCGCATCCCTGCGAAAAGCCGGCGAGGATGATGCGGCTGGCGGGAATGCCGCGCGTTTTTTCGCGAGCGATCAGTTCTTCGACCAGCACTTGCGACTTGCGCAAGCCGGCTTCGTCTTCGCGCCGTGCGATGTCGGTGCCGAGAATGTCGTACCACGCGCGCATCACATAGCCGTTGTTGATCGTGACCGGCATCGTCGGCGCATGCGGGAATACGAAGCGGATCGCCGGGCAACCGGTCAGGTCGAGTTCGCGCACGATGGGCACAAAGTCATTGCCGTCGGCGCCGAGGCCGTGCAGCCAGATGACGGCAACGGTGGGGTTGGGAGCGGTTTCGATCTGGATTGCGTCGAGTGATACGTTAGTCATGTTCATCATTCGGGATTATTTCTGTCGGATTGCCGACTTCGGGCGAAATGCCTTGCATACTGCCTCGTTGGTTTCGATATACGGGCCGCCGATCAGGTCGATGCAATAGGGAACGGCCGCAAAAATTCCGGGAACAACCTGCTTGCCGTCCGCATCCTTCAAACCTTCCAGCGTTTCCTTGATCGACTTCGGCTGGCCCGGCAGGTTCATGATGAGCGCGGCGTGATCGGCAGTTTCGCGGATCACCGCGACCTGGCGCGACAGGATCGCGGTCGGCACGAACTTCAGGCTGATCTGGCGCATCTGCTCGCCGAAGCCGGGCATTTCCTTGGTGCCGACGGCAAGCGTCGCTTCCGGCGTCACGTCGCGCCGGGCCGGGCCGGTGCCGCCGGTGGTGAGAACGAGGTCGCAGCCGATGTCATCAACCAGTTCGATCAGCGCCTTTTCAATCAGTGCGCGTTCGTCCGGAATCAGGCGGGTCTGCATTTGCCATGGGCTCGTCAGTGCGGAGCTGAACCAGTCGCGCAGCGCCGGAATGCCCTGGTCTTCGTAGACGCCGCTCGATGCGCGATCCGAGACCGACACCAGGCCGATCAGCAGTTCGCCCGGATCATTCCTCTGGAGTTTCGTCATGCTCGTCTTGCTGTGGCGTGGATGCAGATGATTGCAATTGCTTCAAGACCTGGAAGATTTCGCGGTAAGCCTTGGGCGGCTTGTTCTCCGCCTGTTCCTTGCGCGCATTGCGGATCAGCATGCGCAGTTGTTGCGCATCGGCTTCCTGATACTGCTGCATCAGTTCGGTCAGGGCTTTATCGTCGGCCAGCAGCTTCTCGCGCCAGCGCTCCAGCGCATGCATCGCGGCGGTTTCCGCCTTGGATGCGCCTTTCCAACTGTCGATCACTTTCTGGATCGCCGCGATTTCTTCCTCTTCCAGTCCGCGCATTTTCTTGCCGACGTACTGCAACTGCCGGCGCCGGCCTTCGTGGTCCTTGATTTTCTGGCATTCGAGGATCGCTTCGCGCACGTCTTCCGGCATCGGCATGCGCTTGACGCGATCCTTCGGTTGTGATACCAGTTCTTCGCCCAGTTTCTGCAGGGCGGTCATTTCGCGCTTGAGCTGCGACTTGGAAGGGCGGTCGTACTGCTGTTCGAATTCATCGGAACGGAAGCCGACGGCGCCGCGATTGGGATTGACCATAATGAAAATAGGTGGCCGGCGAGGGCATTGTGCAAACGACTGCTATGATAACCGTTTTAACTGACTTCCCAAAAAACAAGCTCATGAGCAACTCCGTATTTACCCATAGCCAGGACCAGTTGAAGCAGCTCGCGCAGGATGTGTTGCGTTTCGCAAAGGAAAAGGGCGCATCGGGTGCGTCAGTCGAGATCAGTGAGGGAAACGGTCTGGCGGTGACCGTACGCAAAGGCCAGATCGAAACGATTGAGCAGAACAAGGACAAGGGCATCGACGTCAATGTGTATCTGGGCGAGCGGGGCCATATCCGGCGCGGCAATGCGAGCACTTCCGATTTTTCGCAGCGTTCATTGCAAGATACCGTCGAGGCGGCGTACAACATCGCGCGTTTCACGGCGGAAGACGACTGCGCCGGTTTGCCGGATGCGGATATGCTGGAAATGCATCCGCGCGACTTGCGGCTTTGCTATCCGTGGCTCATCTCGACGGAGGAGGCGGTCGAACTGGCTCAGCGCTGCGAGGCAGCCGCGTTTGCGGTCGACAAGCGCGTCACCAACAGCGAGGGCGCCAGCGTCTACGCGCAGCAGTCGCATTTCGTATCGGCGAATTCACACGGTTTCATCGGCGGCTATCCGTATTCGCGGCATACGATTTCGGTCGCGCCGATCGCAGGCAAGGGCGCCAACATGCAGCGCGACGACTGGTATTCGTCCATGCGCGACCCGAACAAACTGGCCAGTCCGGAAGACATCGGCCGTTATGCGGCCGAGCGTGCGCTGGCGCGGCTGAATGCACGCAAGCTCGATACGCGCAAGTGCCCGGTGTTGTTCGAGGCGCCGCTGGCGGCAGGCTTGCTCGGCGCTTTCGTGCAAGCGGTGTCGGGCGGCGCGCTGTACCGCAAGTCGACCTTCCTGCTGGATTCGCTCGGCCAGCAGGTGTTCGCGCCGCATATTCAGATCGTCGAAGATCCGCATGTGATCGGTGCAGTCGGCTCCTCGCCGTTCGACGCGGAAGGCGTGAAGACCAACCGCCGCGATGTGGTCAAGGACGGCGTGGTGCAGGGATACTTCCTGTCCAGCTATTCGGGGCGCAAGCTCGGCATGAAAACCACCGGCAATGCCGGCGGTTCGCACAATCTGTCGCTGACTTCCACGCTGACCGCGCCAAATGACGATTTCAAAGCGATGCTGAAAAAACTCGGCACCGGCCTCCTGGTGACGGAATTGATGGGGCAGGGCGTGAACTACGTGACCGGCGATTATTCGCGCGGGGCGTCGGGATACTGGGTGGAGAATGGCGTGATCCAGTACCCGGTGGAGGAGATCACGATTGCGGGAAATATGAAGGATATGCTCAGGCAGATTGTGGCGGTCGGCACCGATACGCTGATTCGCGGGACCAAGGAAACGGGGTCGATTCTGATTGAAAGCATGACGGTTGCGGGGAATTAGAGGGATTGCACCCCTTGAATCCGGGGGGCAATCCACACTGAAGGAGCGGGGGCTGCTTTCAGGCTGCTTTCTTGGATGTGGGCATATGGGCTTCGGCCTGGTTTAACACAGCTTCCGGCTGCTCCGCTTCTTGCGCGGTTTCGTTGTTCAGATGCTGATGCATGTGTGCGGTATCGAGCTCGCCGGTCCATTTGCCGACCACAATAGTGGCAACACCGTTGCCGATCAGGTTGGTCAGCGCGCGCTTCGGACATGAAACGGTCGATACCGAGGATCAGCGCCAGACCCGTTACTGGCACGTGGCCCACTGCGGAAAGCGTTGCTGCCAGCACGATGAACAGTTCTTCCTTGATGTACTTGACGAATTTCCAGATGCTGAAACCGTGCAACGCTGCAATGGAGCCCAGTACGGCGAAGATGAACACCAAGCAGGTCAGATAGAACGTGCCCATCAGCTTCCCGAGCGAAAGCAAGCTGCCGACACCGTATTTGCCGATGGTAAATGCCATCGCGCCGAATGCACCGATCGGGGCTATCTTCATGATGGTGCCGGCGATGCCGAACAGCACATGCGAAATCTTTTCCACGAAATCGAACACCAGCGTGCTGCGGCCGCCGAACTTGTGCAGCGCAAAACCGAACAATACCGAGAACAGCAGCACCTGCAGGATGTCGCCCTTGGCAAATGCATCGACTACGCTGGCCGGAATCACATTCAGCAGGAACTCGGTGGTGGTCTGCATCTTGCCCGGGCCGGAATTGTGTGCATCTACAGGAGAGGCAGAAAACGGGCCATCGAATGCTTGATCTCAAGCTCGCGGAATGGCAAGCAGAATGCTTGCACATGCGCAGAATAATTTTCATTTGCTACGTAGTTTGACGGATTGCAACGGCATTATTTGCTTCATAGAATTCGCCGCAACATGCAGCCTTTGTGCCGCATGTGCAGCATCGTTTTGATGTTCAATTCAAGGAGACAACATGGAACGCCGTTCCTTTCTGAAAAAAACAGCTGCCGGTGCGTCTATCGGTGCAATGGCAGCCCCCGCACTGGCTCAGGCGCAGCCGACAATCAATTGGCGCCTGGCATCGAGCTTCCCGAAAACTCTGGACACCGTGTTCGGCGCTGCTGAATTATTCAGCAAGCGTGTCGCGCAACTGACTAACGGTAAATTCAACATCCGCGTATTCGCCGGCGGCGAGATCGTTCCCGCGCTTCAAGTGATGGATGCAGTGCAGGCCGGCACTGTCGAGATGGGTCATACAGCTTCCTACTATTACTTCGGCAAGGACGCGACCTTTGCATTCGACTGCGCGGTGCCCTTCGGCCTGAACTCGCGCCAGCAGACTGCATGGTTCGAGCATGCAGGCGGCAAGGCGCTGCTGCGCGAGTTCTTCAAGGAGTACGGCATCATCAACTTCCAGGGCGGTAACAGCGGCGCGCAGATGGGCGGCTGGTTCCGCAAGGAAATCAAAAGCGTGGCGGACCTGAAAGGTCTCAAGATGCGCATCGGAGGCTACGGCGGGCGAGTGATGCAGCGCCTGGGCTTGGTGCCGCAGCAGATCGCCGGCGGCGACATTTATCCGGCCCTGGAAAAAGGCACGATCGACGCCGCCGAATGGATTGGCCCGTACGATGATGAAAAGCTGGGCCTGTACAAGGTTGCGCCGCATTACTACGCGCCGGGCTGGTGGGAGCCGAGCACCCAGTTCTCCTTCTATGTCAGCATCAAGGAATGGGAAAAACTGCCGAAGGACTACCAACTCGCGATTGAAGCGGCGACCTACGAGGCGCATGTCTCCATGCAAGCCGAGTACGACGCGAAGAATCCGGGGGCGCTCGCGCGTCTGTTGAAGAACGGCGCGAAGCTGCACAGTTTTTCCAAGGAAATCATGGAAGCATGCTATAAGGCTGCCACCGAGGTGAACGAGGAAGAGGCTGCGAAGAATGCGAAGTTCAGGAAGATCTACGAGCCGTGGAAGCGCTTCCGCCAGGACCAGAATCAATGGTTCTCGGTGGCTGAGGCGTCGATGCAGAATTTCATGATCACCCACCGCTAACAGTTTTAGATCAGTTGAGCCCGCGTTGCAGCCGTGACGCGGGCTTTTTTATTTCTTATCAGGCGCCTGCCTTATCTCAAGCTCTCGCAAATTTTCATATGGCCTTCTTAGAGCCCGCGCAGGAATAAGTTGTGCAATTTGGCGGCCATAGCCGGATGGATGCGATGCAAGGCGCGCAACGCAGCAGCACGCTGGCTAGGGACTGCAAAATTGTGCAACTTATTCCTGCGCGGGCTCTTAGTGGTGTGTCATATATTGCAATGCAATACGATTTTGTATTGCGCCGCGTCTATTTGTACTTCTACAATCGGCGTCAACATATAGTCCGCACCCGTTGCCGCTATATGTGCCGCATCCTCGTCTGACGAAGATTGTGATGGATAACCAAGGAGACAAAATGGAACGTCGTTCCTTTCTGAAAAAAGCAACCGTAGGCGCCTCGGTAGGCGCTATTGCAGCACCGGCTCTTGCACAAACGCACCCGACGATTAACTGGCGTCTCGCATCGAGCTTCCCGAAATCGCTAGATACGATTTTCGGTGCCGCGGAAACTTTTTCCAAGCGTGTCGCCGCACTGACCGGAGGCAAGTTCAACATCCGCGTATTCGCCGGTGGC